>NZ_JAWYAJ010000172.1:0-9421 GCF_034124845.1 Robinsoniella sp. | reverse complement strand
AGCTGTATCAGGCAGTAGAAACCATCCGTGCTACCGTAGTCGGTGCCGGAACCCATACCACAGAAATCAGCGGAAGTACGATTTCCTATGAAAAAAATCAGCTTCCGATGAAAAATATACCAATCTTGAAAATCAGCGAGGAGGAAGAAAAAACCTGTCTGGGAATTGAAGAGTCCATCAGGAGGCAGATCCCTTTGTATATTTCCGAAGGGGAAGCCGTACAAATCGCTATTTCATTTGAGGGAACGGGATATTCGGGTTTTGCGGGTATCCAGGAACTGGCCCAGGCGATTATCAATGGGGCAAAGGTGCTGATACGGCTTAAGTATCCGCTGCTAATTGTGGCAGAGCACGATATCGCAAAAGCCCTGGGACATGCTCTGAATGTAAAATTAAAGCACAGTAAGGAGGTTATCTGCATCGACGGTATCAGGACACAAAGCGGTGATTACATTGATATCGGAGAACCAATCGGTGAGGGACGGGTCGTGCCCGTCGTCATCAAGACACTAATTTTTAATTCTTAAAGAAAAGATACGAGGTGAAAGTCATGATATTAAAAACAAAATTATTCGGCCATACTTATGAGTTTAAATCATTGAAGGAGGTTATGGCAAAAGCGAATGAAGAAAAGTCCGGTGATAAATTAGCCGGGATTGCGGCAGAATCAGCGGAAGAACGGGTTGCGGCAAAGGTAGTATTATCACAGATAACCCTGGGGGAATTAAGAAATTCACCGGCAGTTCCTTATGAAATCGATGAAGTGACAAGAATCATCCAGGATGCGGTAAATGAACCTATTTACAATGAATTCAAGAATATGACAGTTGCTGAATTTCGGGAATGGCTGCTGGACACCAGTACAACAGGCGACATGATCCGCCGTGCCAGCCGCGGAATCACAAGTGAAATTGTTGCGGCAGTTACGAAATTAATGGGGAATCTGGATCTGATCTATGCGGCAAAGAAAATTGTGGTTACGGCACACTGTAATACCACAATCGGGCTTCCGGGCACTTTCTCATCCAGATTACAGCCAAACCATACTACAGATAACCCCAAGGGAATTATCGCGTCTGCAATGGAAGGCTTCAGCCTGGGCTGCGGTGATGCAGTATTGGGATTGAACCCGGTTGATGATACGGCGGAAAGCGTTGCCAGAATCTTAAAGAGTTTTGATGAGTTTAAAAATAAATGGGATATTCCCACACAGATCTGCGTTCTTGCCCATGTGAGCACCCAGATGGAAGCAATTACGAAACACAACGCACCGATCGATCTGATGTTCCAGTCAATTGCAGGTTCCCAGAAGGGAAATGAGGCTTTTGGATTAAATGGGGCAATGTTAGACGAAGGCCATCAGATGATGGTTCAGCATGGAACTTCCACCGGTCCGAATTACATGTATTTCGAGACGGGACAGGGATCCGAGCTCTCATCAGATGCACATTACGGCTGTGACCAGGTGGTAATGGAAGCACGCTGTTACGGATTGGCTAAGAAATACAATCCATTCCTTGTAAATACCGTAGTTGGATTTATCGGACCGGAATATCTCTATGACAGCAAACAGGTGATCCGTGCCGGATTAGAAGACCATTTCATGGGCAAGCTTACGGGAATCCCAATGGGATGTGACTGCTGTTACACCAACCATATGAAGACAGACCAGAATGACGTTGAAAACCTTGGCATGCTCTTATCAGCAGCGGGCTGTAATTACATCATGGGAGTTCCCCACGGGGATGACTGTATGCTCATGTATCAGTGTACCGGTTATCACGATGCTGCGGCATTCCGTGAAATTCTGGGATTGCGTCCGATCAAAGAGTTTGATATGTGGCTGGAAAAAATGGGATTTTCAAAAGACGGAAAACTGACCTCTCTTGCAGGTGATGCATCCGTATTTATGAAATAGAATCAGTGAATGATGCGGGCTATGTAACCGGAATATGGAGCAAATATACCGCAAAGTGGGGCGTGCAGACAGCGGGAATGAATTTTAAGACACGCCTTAAGAGAGAAAGGAGATATTTATGATTGACCAGAAGGATTTAAAACGAATAATAGAGCAGGTATTAGTGGAGATGCAGGTGACAAAAAATACGTCTGCCCAAGGTACCACCGGGGAAAGCCAGCGTGCGTCACAGTCCCCATCTGCAATAGATACACAGGCAGATACGAATACAACAAAGGCTTCCGTTACTTATGAACAGCCGGAATATTCCGCAAATGTAAAAGAACCTCCGGTCATTGAAGATGGATGTCTGGAGGATATTACAGAAATTGATATTAAAAAGCAGTATCTTGTACCAAATCCGGTAAACGGGGAGGCGTATTATGAGTTAAAGCAGTATGCTCCCTGCCGCCTTGGAATCTGGAAAGCAGGTGCAAGATACATGACCTCTACCTGGCTGCGCTTCCGTGCCGACCATTCGGCAGCACAGGATGCGGTGTTCTCAAATGTGGATGAAACCTTTGTAGAAAAGATGAACTTATTCAGTATTCAGACGAAGTGCGAGAATAAAGATGTTTACCTGACCCGCCCGGATCTTGGCAGAAGACTGAATGAAGAAGGGGTAAAAGCAGTACAGGAAAAATGTAAAAAACGTCCGACCGTTCAGGTATATGTATCAGATGGCTTAAGCTCCGCTGCGGTAGCGGCAAATGTGGGGGATTTGCTGCCGGCTATTCTGCAGGGGCTGGAAAGCTACCAGATCGATGTGGGAACGCCGTTTTTCGTAAAATACGGCAGAGTGGGGGTTATGGACCAGGTATCAGAAATCACCGGAGCAGATGTAACCTGTGTACTGATCGGAGAACGTCCGGGACTGATTACAGCTGAATCCATGAGTGCATATATTGCATATAAAGCAACGATGGATATGCCCGAAGCCAGAAGAACCGTATTATCCAACATCCATAAGGCAGGCACGGTTCCCGTAGAGGCAGGTGCCCATATTGCAGAAATCATTAAAATAATGTTAGAGAAAAAAGCAAGCGGAACGGATTTAAAACTCTAATTGAGAGAGAGGTGTAATGAAACATGAAAAGAGATCCATTAAAAGCAAAGGTGCTCAGCACAAAAATGATTCCCAATGTCTCACCGGACCTGGCTAAGAGCCTGGGCTTGTCACCAAGACAAAAATCCATCGGAATGGTAACGGCTGATTGTGATGACGTTACATATACGGCACTGGATGAGGCGACCAAAGCAGCAGATGTCCAGGTGGTTTATGCAAAGAGCTTTTACGGCGGCGCCGGAAATGCCAGCACAAAGCTGGCGGGAGAAGTAATCGGCATTATCGCAGGAACCAATCCGGCAGAAGTAAAAAGCGGGCTGGACGCGGTGATAGATACCATTGAAAACGGCGCGTGGTTTGTAAGCGCCAACGAAGATGATTCCATTCCCTACTATGCCCATTGTATTGCAAGGACAGGCAGCTATTTGTCCAAGTCTGCAGGCATTAAAGAAGGACAGGCGCTGGCATATCTGATTGCACCTCCTTTAGAAGCCCTCTTTGCCCTGGATGCAGCTTTAAAAGCGGCGGATGTAACCATGTGTGAACTGTATGCACCACCATCTGAGACAAACTTCGGCGGGGCTCTGCTCACCGGAAGCCAGTCAGCATGCAAGGCAGCATGTGAAGCCTTTGCAGCAGCTGTTGAGTTTGTGGCAGATAATCCGCTGGCATTATAATTTGATACAGAAAATGCAAAATGGGAGGTAATTATGCAGCTTTATGATAAAGACCTGTTATCCGTACAGGAAGTAAGAGAATTGGTAGAGCGCTCAAAAGCAGCGCAGGAAAAATTACTGGAGATGTCCCAGAGCCAGGTTGACAGAATTGTCCAGAGCATTGCAAATGCCGGTGTGAGAAATGCCAGAAGGCTTGCACAGATGGCTCACGATGAGACGGGCTTTGGTATCATGGAAGATAAGGTGATCAAAAATATCTTCGCCAGCAAAAGCGTATTTGAATACATCAAAGACATGAAAACCATCGGGGTTATTGCAGAAGATGAAAAAGCGGGAACAAAGGATATTGCCGTTCCGGTAGGTGTAATTGCCGGGCTGATTCCTTCCACAAACCCTACATCAACGGTCTTATATAAATCGGAAATTGCAATTAAAGCCGGCAATTCCATTATCTTTTCCCCGCATCCAAATGCAAAAGAAGCAATTCTGGAAACGGTTAAGGTAATTCGCCAGGCAATTGCGGAAGCAGAAGGACCTGAGGATCTGGTATCAGTGGTTACGATACCGACGATACAGTCTACAGATTCGCTGATGCGCCATCCGGATATTTCACTGATTCTTGCTACAGGAGGAAGTGCCATGGTCCGTGCTGCATATTCTTCCGGAACGCCGGCAATCGGTGTTGGACCTGGAAACGGACCGGCTTATATTGAGCGTTCCGCAGACCTTAAAAAAGCAGTAAAACGCATTATGGACAGCAAGACCTTTGACAACGGTACGATTTGCGCTTCCGAACAGTCCGTCATCACAGAACGTGACCGCAAAGAAGCCGTGAAAGCCGAAATGCAGGCACAGGGTGCTTATTTCTTAAGTGCAGAAGAATCCGAAAAACTGGGAAAATTCATTCTTCGTGCCAACGGTACAATGAACCCAATGATCGTTGGTAAGAATGTTCAGCACATTGCAGATCTGGCAGGACTTAAAGTTCCCGCTGATGCCAGAGTTTTAGTAGCCGAAGAAGACGGCGTAGGTAACGGACATCCTTACTCCAATGAAAAGCTGGCACCAATTCTGGGATTTTATGTGGAAGATAATTATCAGAAGGTCTGTGAAAGATGCCAGCAGATTCTGCACTATGAAGGAGCAGGACACACCTTTATTATCCATTCTGAAAACCAGGAGATTATCAGCTATTTTGCCAAAAGAATTCCCGTTTCCCGCTTTCTCGTAAATGCACCGGGAGCTCTGGGCGGAGTCGGTGCCGCAACTTCTTTAATGCCTGCTTTTACATTGGGGTGTGGAGCAGTTGGAGGAAGTGCAACATCGGATAATATCGGACCGATGAATCTGCTGAATATCCGGAAAGTGGCTTATGGAATAAAGGAATTAGATGAGATACGCAAAGAGGCAGATCTGGCAATACCGGCATCCAAGCCTTGCGAAATCAACATCGACTTAATAGTTGAGAAGATTTTAAAAGAATTAGAGCATGCAAATGTCAGCATTTAACTTTTAAACAGGATATAACCGAGAAGATAATACGATAGAACCGGGAAAATAATAGAACAGGCAGGAGGAATTACAATGGCTAATTTACAAGCATTGGGATTGATTGAAACTAGAGGTTTAATTGCAGCGATTGAAGCGGCAGATGCAATGGTAAAATCCGCAGACGTTTCCTTAATCGGAAAAGAATATATTGGAAGCGGACTCGTTACCATTATGGTTCGGGGCGATGTGGGAGCTGTAAAGGCTGCAACTGAATCAGGAGCTGCGGCAGGCGCTGCAGTGGGAGAAGTTGTCTCCGTACATGTTATTCCAAGACCCCATAAGGATGTGGAGAGCATTCTTCCGGTTAAGGCAGATACGGCAGAATAGGTAAAGTTAAACATCCCCACCCAGGCAGCGGAGGGTTGTATCTGGCGGGAGCCGGAGGATAGACCTGTGGAGGATGGATCTGAGGGATGAACCCTGGGGAATGGACCTAGGGATGAACCCAGAGGATGAACATGGGGAATAAATAATAGTGGTAAAAGACAGATTAAAATCAGGAGGATAATAAAATGGCGGTTATGCAGGCATTAGGAATGATAGAAACAAAAGGTTTAATTGGTGCAATTGAAGCAGCGGATGCGATGACAAAAGCGGCAGATGTAAAATTAATTGGGAAAGAGCGTATAGGAAGTGGTTTAGTTACTGTTTTGGTCCGAGGTGACGTAGGAGCAGTAAAAGCAGCTACCGATGCCGGCGCAGCAGCAGCGGAACGGGTAGGAGAGCTGATTTCCATGCATGTTATTCCAAGACCTCATGGTGACGTGGAAACAATACTGCCTCAAAATTAAGCTGCCCGCTTGATTTTGAGGCAAAAATGCACTGGAATCATACAGAGACAGGCTTAAGGGGGCAATCATTTGAATGTTATAACAGAAGCATATTTACGGGATATCATGAAAGAGAATCGCCCGGAAGTCTTTTATGTACCGGAGGGGAGTCTACTATCCCCTTCCGCCCGGGATTATTTAAATCAGTATAAAATAAAAATAGAAAAACAGGAACCGGGGGCTGCAGAGAAAGAAATCTCAGAAAAGAAAGCTTCAGTAAAAGAAGCTGAAAAAGAACTTGGAGTAAAAGAACCTGCAGTAAAATTTGAAATACCAGGAGAAAGAAGTACGGAGAAAAATGCAGATAGCTGCCATAACCAAAATGCAGCATACGTTGACTATGCCACCGGAGCGTTCTTTACATCCAAACCGGAGCATATGACTCAGTTAACCGGGAACAGGCTGGTTCCAAAGAACCATCTGCGAATTGTATTCCGGGGGAAGCTGGATTCACTTCAGGCGCTGATTATATTAAATCAGACACTTATTGCGAAGAATCCCAGGCGCACAAAACTCCTTGAGGATCTGGAAGATATCCTGAAGATTTTACAGAATATTATGCGCTGTGATGTGCTGGATGAGCCATTTACCATAGAACGCATTATTGGGCTTACACACGCAGAACTGCGGGAACACTCCCACAATCCAATGAAATATTACAATATCCGGCAAATGATCATGCCCCACTACACCATGGGGGAAGAATATGCTATACTGAATCAAATCCGTACCGCCATCCGGGAGTGCGAGATCAGTGCGGTCAATGCATATCAGATCGGAAATGATTATACACATCAGGATATTCTGGAAGAATTCAACAGGCTATCCAGTGCACTTCATATTATGATGTGTAAACATCTTGCGGGAGAATATAATTAGTTCAGCATTGCATAAATAATCAAGTAATGCAATACGGCTATCTATGTCTCCAGTTGTAAATACTCCACTATATAGTACCCGCTTTCCGCGCCAGGTGCACGTCTGTGAATCTAGTACAGCATTGCATAAATAATTGAGCAATACTGTACTAGTCGTAGGTCCCTACGCCGTCGATTCACAGACGCACACCTGACGCAAATATCAGGAAATATATATACGTATTTACGCTGGAAGGCACTAGGAAATCCGAACAATTCTGGAGTGTGTTTGAAAATTCATTCCCGCCAGCTGCGTGCCCCACCTTGCGGCATATTTACCTCGAATTCAGGTTATATAGCACCCTTGTCGATCTTCATCGGGGATAAATCTCCCACATATGTGACGTGCGGCTGTCAGAAAGCAATTTTAAAACACGCTCTAACAATAAAAAGGAGGGAAAGAGTACATGTTTAGTGAATTAATCGAAAATATAACAAACTTAGATGTATTTACAGAGAGTATCAAACAGTACATAAGCGGTTTATCAATCAACTCCGTCATAATTACCATTATGATGATCTTTATGATAATTGGAGCGATTGACCGTATCCGTGGAAATAAACTGGGTTATGGAGAAGAATTTGAAGCCGGTTTTAATGCAATGGGTCCCCTGGCAATTGCCATGATGGGGGTAGTGGCAGCAGCACCGGTACTTCGGGTAATACTGCAGCCGATTATTGCACCGATTTACGAATTATTCGGAGCATCACCGGCTATGTTCGCAACTACACTTCTGGCAAACGACATGGGCGGTTATCCTCTGGCTGTGCAGCTGGCGGGAGACAATACGGCAATTGGGAATTTTGCCGGGTTAATCTTAGGCTCTATGATGGGACCAACCATTGTATTTACCATTCCGGTTGCATTGTCCATCATTAAGCCAAAAGACAGACCGTTTCTTGCGGCAGGAGTACTGGCGGGGTTAATTACCATTCCAATCGGCTGTATCGCAGGCGGGCTGGTTATGAATATGACGCCAAATAAAATTGATATCATTACTATTTTACAGAATTTAATACCGGTTATTATCGTAGCAGGTTTAATCGCCATAGGATTGTGGTTTAAACCAACCCAGATGATGAAAGGATTTAACCATTTTGGTAATGGGGTTACGATCTTAATTACCATCTTTACCGCAATCGCAGTATTCCAGTATGAAACCGGAATTCGTCTTCCGTTATTTGATATTATGGTCGATCCAAATAAAAATGGAGGTACCATACCGCTGGAAGAGGGCATCAAAGTTGTAGGAACCATTGCATGTGTATTAATCGGTGCATTCCCCATGGTAAAATGGATCACCAAAACATTCAAAAAACCATTGATGAAAGTAGGAGAGAAGTTAAAAATGAATGCTGACGGTTCAGCAGGTTTAGTGGCTTCTCTGGCTAATAACATTGCCATGTTTAATATCATGGAAAACATGAATGCGAAAGGAAAACTCTTAAATGTAGCATTTGCTGTTTCCGCAGCATTTGTATTCGGAGATCACCTTGGATTCACGGCAGGTGCGAACCCGGATATGATCTTCCCGGTGGTAGTGGGCAAACTGGTAGCCGGAATCACAGCGCTAATTCTCGCCAATGCATTAGCACCAAAACTACTGGCCAAAATAAAGGCAAGCAGCGGCAAAGAAGAGATTGCTGAAAAGAAGGAAATATAGCAGAATGCCGGTACATGATTAAGATTTGTTCAAAAAGAAATTTGTTCAGAAAGAAGGTTCGATAATGAGTATCAGTGAAGAAGCTATCCGTGAAATCGTAGAAAAAGTCATTAAGCAGTCTATGGTTTCCAAAGAAAATACCGACTTTAAAAAAGAAAAGGATCCAAGCGGGATTCTGGCAGTTTCCAGCAATACCGTTCAGACGGAACCATTTCAGGGAGCTAAGGGCGTATCACTCAAAGATATCGTCACATTAGATGAAAGCCCGCGAATGGGAGCAGGAATCATGGAAGTTGATCACACCAGTTTTGAATGGACTCTGACTTATGATGAATTTGATTACATAATAGAGGGAACCCTGGAAATAGAAATAGACGGACGTGTGGTGACCGGACATGCCGGAGATATCATTTTTATCCCCAAAAACAGCCATATTCATTTCCAGAGCCTAGATAAAGCCAGATTTGCATATTTTGTTTACCCTGCGGATTGGCAAAGTTAGATTTCGTTTATCTAGGTCATAATTTATTATAAAAACACAAAAGGAATCAATACAGTATCAGTTATGATATTGTACTGGTTCCTTTTTCGTTGGCTCTACAGCGATCAGTATTTATTGGTATACTTTTACGAATAAATTGGGGTTTTGCTGAGTAAGGACGCTTTGTAGATGTAGGTTGTGTACGGAAAGCGAAGGGGGCGGACCATCTGCACATCCCACTTTGCGGCATATTTGCCCCGAATTCAGGTTACATAGCC
>NZ_JAWYAJ010000171.1:4856-11273 GCF_034124845.1 Robinsoniella sp. | reverse complement strand
AATTCAAGATAAAAAAGTTAAATTTTATTTAAAAAAAGGCTACTATGTACTAAAATCAAAACTTGAGCACAATTTAGAAGGTGCCCCTCCCGTTAAAGAAGAGATTGGAAATGAGGG
Source organism: Robinsoniella sp. (assembly GCF_034124845.1). NCBI lineage: Bacteria > Bacillati > Bacillota > Clostridia > Lachnospirales > Lachnospiraceae > Robinsoniella > Robinsoniella sp. The sequence goes on along the minus strand of NZ_JAWYAJ010000171.1, from coordinate 11,156 downwards.
GGAGGAAAAGGAAAGAACATTTTCCATATCAATACCAGATATGCCCTCCGGTCAAAAATATCAACTTAAGGGTTGGGTAGATGAGAATGATACAACCCCTCCTGAATTTGAAAAAATTGAGGGATGGTCAGAGGGGTGGAAAAAGGAGAGCTATAACTTAAATATATATGCATCCGATACCAAATCAAAAGAATTACTTGTATGGTATGAATATATAGCTGAGAATGGGAAAACGGAAGAAAACTACGCTAAGAAATCAGTAGACAGTGAAAGAAAAGAGATATTTGTCATTACAATTCCTGAAGAAAAAAAATCCTATAATGGTAATTATATTATTTATGTTCAGGATGAAGCCGGAAATGTAGCGAAGCGAATTGTAGATGTAAAAATTGATATGGATGAACCGATAATAGAAATGAAAAAGAACCCTGCACCAGGGTGGACCAATGAAGAAGTTCGATTTGAACTGACAGCAGAAGATGAACTATCTGGGATTGATAAGGTTTATTACAAGAAAATATCAGAAAATGGAGTTGCGGTCACAGATGAACCGGTATCTATGGAAGCACAGATTGATGAAAACGGGAATACATATTATGCTTATACTACAGAGGAAGAGGGTATAACCGCTTACCAGTTTTATGCAATGGATCAGGCGGGAAACTGTTCGGATATCCTATCCAGACAGGTGAAGCTGGATAAAACGAAACCCCATATCGAACCTGTCACCAGCAGCGCAGAATATCTGGATGGAACAGGGCGGATTTGGGACAAAAAACGAATTACACTGGAGGCTGAAGCGTGGGATGTAGTGCCGGATACCGATATTGGACAGATAGAGCCATCCGATATAGAAGCAGTTTATATCAGCAGAACGGATCCTGAGGATGAAAACTTTGATCTTACTGGGGAGGATGTACGCGAGATGACACGGGTACACGGGGAGAGCCGGAAATATTCCTATACCATTGAGCCGGAAAATGCGTCTTTTCTTGACAGATCCTATTTTATCTGGGCTGTGGATCATGCAGGAAACTGGACAGAGGTGGAAGAAAAGCGGGTCAGTATGGATGTGGGAACACCTTTGATAAAGTCCTTAATTGTCCTAAACGATCTGAGCGGTCTTTATGACTTTGATCAGCTGAGATCAGAATGGTACGGAAATCGGACCGTAAGCATTCGAGTAGAGGCAGAAGATGATCCGAAGGGTTCCGGAGTACAATTTATCCAGTTATTCGTGCCGGGACAGACACCGGGGTCATTTATGGAACTTACGCAGCCCAAGGCAGCTCAGAAGCTGGCAGGCAAAGATTCCTGGTATGCAGATTTTATATTGCCGGAGCATGTTCTGGATAGTTATGGAGTGTCTTTTCCATTTAAAAATAAGATCTATGCGATGGCGATAGATTATACGGAACATAAATCGGAAAAATCCATGGCTAAAGAAATCATGCTTGAAAATATTGCTCCTAAAATAGATATTTCTTTGACGGAAAAGCCACAGTGTACGGTGGAGGTGACGGGTAAGAAGTACGACTGCTATAACCGGGATACCAGCCTTGCTGTTGGGGTAACCGATGATTTAGATCAGGAAACGGGTATTAATTCAGGTATCAGGAGCATGCAGATAAAATTAAACGGGAAAATAATCTATAATAAGCTGTATGCGCCAAAGACCTTGACACCGGACATGCTTGAGGTAAAGACAGAAGATGCACCCATTGCCGAAGACGGTTCGTATACGGTGGAGGTTAATGTGTCTGACTGGTCAGGAAATGAGTCGGAAAAGCAGTTTACACTGTATAAAGATATTCATAACCCGAAGATTGGAAAGTTAAGCAAGACTCCAGCCAGCTCATGGTCACCAGGAAAAGTAACGGTACAGGCTTCCGATGTCTGTGATAGCAATCTGCCATTTTCATCACAGATCAGAGAAGTCCGCTATAGTACAAAGAATGATTTTAATTCTTCCAGGCCGGCATCTAAAGATCCAAACCAAAAAGATACATATTATTTTGAAGTGAAAGAAGAAAGTGAAAATAGTTATTATCTATGGGCAATTGATCATGCAGCAAATGTATCTCAGGTTCGAAGTATAAAAGTCTCCATTGACAAAACACCGCCCAGACTGCTGAAGTTTGAATTTCAACCGGAAAACTATCAGGAGAGTAATGGAGAAGATTTAAAAGGAGCCGCAATTACCACAGATTACGGGTATTATTTTAACGAGCCATCCACGGTCACTGTGCTTGCCACGGATCTGTTTCAAAATAAGAATGGGGCGAATAATCCAACTTCAGGGCTGAAATATATCAGCTATTATTTTGCTGATGAATTTGGAAAACAGATCATTCAGGGTAAGAAAAAAACGGATGAAGCGGGAAAAATTCAAATTGACATTCCCCCCAATTTTAAAGGCAGAATTTTCGCAAAACCCATTGATACGGTGGGGAACATGCCTGGTAATCATGCAGAGAAATCCGGGATAGATACAGGTTATCTGCAGGCAGATGCAGTCATTGTTGAAGATGAAAATAAGCATCTGGAAACTTCGGATATAAGTATGGAATTGCCGGATACAAATAAGGAGGATCGAGAGAACAGGCCTTTATACAAAAATGATACCAGCGTAGAAGTTATGGTTCGTGACACTTATTCCGGCATACGCAGTATTGAGTGGAGCGTGGAAGCACCCTATGATTCGGAAAATAATCAAACGGGAACACTGGAAATAAATAACCAAAGCGACATAACAGGCGAGGGAGCCGGTTGGACCGTTGAGAAGAAAGAACAGAATCTGGTCACAGAAATGAAAGCCAGTATCCCAATCAGCCACAATAGTAATGGTATAGTCGTAACGATAAAACTAACAGACCGGGCGGGCAATATCTCTTCCAAAAAAATAGACCTTAGTATTGACAAGACTGCCCCGGCGATAAAGGTGGATTATGATAACGCATCCTATGATATGGATTTTGCAGATGAAAGAGAATTCTATAAGGAATCCAGAACAGCCACAATTACCATTACGGAGAGAAACTTCTCCCAGGAAAATGTCATTTTGACGATAACAAATAAGTATGGCGGGATACCTGAACTTCATGATTGGACAGAACATCAGGATCAGAAGGACCCTGACTTGACAACGTATACAGCCACTTTAACTTACCAGGAGGACGGTGACTATCAGTTTGGCATAACATGCAGTGATCTGGCTGAAAACGAAAGCGATTACGATGAGGAGGATACCTTTGTTATCGACATGACACAGCCGGAGATCCAGGTGGCATATGATAATAATGAGGTGCAGAACAAGTATTATTATAAAGATATGCGGACTGGGACAGTTACGATTAAAGAGAAAAACTTTGAGACGAGCAGAGTTGAAATTATAGGGGAAGCCAGCGACAATGGGGAGAAGAAGGATTTCCCGGTGGTCAGCAGCTGGACCAGCCAGGGGGAAGATGTGTATCAGGCAACGATTTCTTATGAAGAGGATGCTCACTATACATTTTCTGCTAAATATACAGATAAGGCAGGAAATCCGGAAAAACAAGAGCTAAAAGATGATTTCTATATAGATAAAACGGCACCGGTTTTAGAATTTAATGAAATAGAAGACAAATCTGCCAACAATGGTAAGGTGGCGCCTGTTGTAATCTGGTCAGACACAAACTATGGAAGTCAGGCGGAAATAAGATTGAAGGGGTCGAACCGGGGGAAAGCAGAGCTTATCGGTAACTATAAGGAATCGGAAAACGGCAGCAGTTTTCTATTTGATGACTTTGAGTATATCCAGGATTGGGATGATATCTATACTTTGTCAGCATCCATCACAGATCTGGCGGGGAATGAGACCAGTAAAGAAATTATTTTTTCCGTCAATCGGTTTGGTTCGGTATACGTTATGGAAAAGGAAGCAAGAAATATTGGAGGTACCTATATTCAGAAAGAGCAGGATATAATGCTGACGGAAACCAATGTGGACAGCCTGCCGGAAGAATCAGTACGCGTTAAGGTCAGTCACAATGGTAACACTCAGGATTTGAAAAGAGGCAGCGATTATACCATTGACCGGGAAGGCGGAGATGGAAGCTGGACAAGGTACCGTTATAAGATACCGGCTGAAAAGTTCCGGGAGGAAGGGCAGTATATCGTGACAGTCAGTTCACGTGATACCGCAGGAAATATAAATGAAAATATCGACGAAACAAAGAAAGCAGAACTCAGATTTGGTGTAGATAAAACAAAACCGGTGGTGATTCCCCTTAACATCGATAGCGATATCACATATTCTGAAGACAGCAAGGTAGCCAGGATTGATATATCAGATAATATGGTTTTGAAAAATGTCCTGATTCAGCTGAATGGGGAAACTGTAGAAACGGTACAGGATGGGCAGGGCGCCTATCTGATTCCGCTAAATAACCAGGGAAACAGTCAGGATATCAGCATAACCGCGGTAGATGCGGCAGGAAATATCGGGAATGTAGCAGTAAAGAATTTTTATATCACTACGAATCTATTCATACGCTGGTATACAAACCGAAAGTTGGTTACAGGTACCTTGATAGCTGCCATCCTGATACTTACTGGAGGAACAGCAGGATTTCTGCTTATGGGATCCAGAAAAAGGAAAAAGCGGCGTACAGAAGGGTAATATAGAGGAGGGATATTCATGAAAATAAAGTGCAGGTCATCAATAGCTGTTTTTTTAGGAATTATCATACTTATGTCAGGTGTCTTTATCTCAAGCACCCTGAATGTGAAGGCTGCTGTTAAAATCAGCAGTAATAAAGCAACCCTGATAAAAGGCCAGAAAAAGCAATTGCGTATAAAAGGAACCAAAAAGACGGTAAAGTGGAGCAGTACCAGAAAAAAAGTAGCGGAAGTCACACCAAAGGGAATCGTTAAAGCCAAAAGGAAAGGGCAGGCTGTCATTGCTGGCAAAATTGGAAAAAAGACTTATCGCTGCAAAATTACCGTTGAGGAACCTAAGTTAAACAAACGGGAACTAAGATTAAAAGAAACGCAGACGGGGCAGCTTAAGCTGACCCGGACCTCTGGAAAAGTTAAATGGAAAAGCAGCAGAGGGAGTGTGGCTACTGTAAACAGCAAGGGTTTTGTCAAGGCAAAAGCATCGGGGAGTACGATCATTAGTGCTACCGTTTGGGGAAAAAAGTATTCCTGCAAAGTAGTTGTAAGTAAGCCGGATACATCAGCGCCCCAAAATGTAAAGCCCACCGGAATCACGCTGAACAAGAATGAAATAACGCTTAATAATGGAACAGCCAGCCAGCTTTCCGCCACAATTGCCCCCTCTAATACAACGGATAAGAGATTGTTATGGAAAAGCTCAGACACTTCAGTGGTGACTGTGGATGCCAATGGTAAGATACAGTCTAATGGTCCCGGAACAGCAGTGATAACCGTTTACTGTCAGGGAGTATCTGCAACCTGTAAAGTAACTGTGGCACCGGAACAGCCGAATGTATCCATTCGTCTCTATGTGGGAGAGGGATTCCAAAAACCAACTGGAATTTTGGATGTAAGGATTGAGAATCATGGGAAAAAGCCATTGACACTTAATAAAATGGTAGTATTAAAAACCGATTTAGTAACCACAAATCTGCATATGAGAATGTATGGTCAGTTTATTTCAAATTATACTGTGGCTCCATTTACAAAAGACTTTGTTCAGGTTAGCAATGTGGAATATAAGGACTTTATGGTTAACATGAAATCAACGTTCCTCTTTTACATTAACTATGACGGAGTCAGCTATATTGGTGAGGCGGATTATTATGGTGAAAATATTACGCTGAAAAGGTTGGCTGATTCTTGATTAAAAAGGGTGGTTTTGATTGGGTAGAGGTTTAGAACCGTGACATATTGTAGCAGATAAGATATTGAGGAAATAAAAAACTTGGAGGATAAAAATAATGGTATATTTGCCTATTGGTTCGGTTGTATTATTAAAAAATGGTAAAAAAAGAGTGATGGTATATGGAAGAAAAATCAGGGCAGACGGAGAAGAAAAGGTGTATGACTATTTGGGCTGCTTGTATCCGGAAGGTGCATTAAACAGTAAGGATGTAGTATTATTTGATCATAGCCAAATACAAATGGTATATTTTATTGGATTTCAAGACTTGGAAGAACTGGCTTTTCGTTCCAGATTACCGGAAGCAGGAGAGGGTTAATCAATGAATAGGGAATTTGACATTAGTATAGGTAAAGTAAAAAAATCAGCAGAGCAGTATAAAGGTATGTATCAGGAAATACAACGGTACAATGAGT
>NZ_JAWYAJ010000171.1:0-4846 GCF_034124845.1 Robinsoniella sp. | reverse complement strand
ATAATTTATCTGGTAGTTCATGTGGTGGTATTAAGCGTGCAATATCTGGAATTATGAATGAAAACAGGACGAATATACAAGGGCTGAAAATATTAGAAAATATACTGTTATCAATCGTAACATTATACCAGGATACGGAAAATGGTATCTTGACCATTCAGGTAGATCATACGAAAGTAACATTCCGTGATGACGTTTCATCTTCTTTAGATATCAATACGAAAGAAGATGAAAATGCATGGGATTATATCCAAAATTCACTATGGCAAGCGATTGCGGGGGATTTTTCTGATGAAAGTAATCTGTTAGGTATTACTTTAAATGTTGCATTAGGTTTTGTTCCAGTAGTAGGACAGATTTGTGATGTTAGGGATTTAATTGCAAATATATATAACCTTATTGATGATGGACCGGAAACCTCTGAATGGGTGGCTTTAGGATTTACAGCTATAGGGTTTATTCCAGGACTTGGTGATTTACTTAAAAATGGAGATGAATTAGCACCGTTGCTAAAAAACTTAGATGATATTGCAGATGGTTTAGGTGATGCTGTAAACGGAATTATAAAAAAGGGTGATGAAATATTTAGTGCTGCAAGCAAATATGTAGATGACTTTAATCAATTTATGGATGATAGAATTTTTAGCAAGGTTGCAGGTAAGATTGATGATGTAGTTAGTGGAATACCAAGTGGAGAAACTATAAAAAATATGGTAAAGGATATAATGGATAAAAACATAGATATAATTGATACCTCCATAGGTGATGTTATAAAGGGATGGGGTGAAGAGATTTTCAATAATACGGCGCAGGACTGGATTTCGGATACTATAGATTGGTTAACAGGAAATGATGAAGTTGGAGAGGCATCTTCATATAATGGAAATTTTAAATGTGTTGCATAGGGAAAAAAGAACAATATAATAACAGTTTTAAGAGCATAAAGGAGAAACTATGATAAAAATATCAGTGCTTATTATAGCGATACCATTCATATTAATTGCAGTATTTCTTTTATTCTTGTTTATAGCAAGTGATTTAAAATCAGCTAAAAAATATAAGCTTGCTATTCGAAGTACAGGTAAAGTAAAAAAGAAGCTTGAAAATTATATTATGAATGCGTATGGCAGTGGCTTAATAGGAAAGCGCAGGAGGATTTATTATCAATATGAAGTCGAATATCAAGTTGATGGTAAACAATATATGGGGGTATTGCAAACAAAAGAGAAAAGGCTGAACGAAGGTGATACAGTTGAAGTTAGATATATCTGGAAGGAGGGCACTAATGAACCGAAAATAGCAACCTGTATATATGCGAATAGGATAAAAGAACTGGCAATAGGCGGTATCCTGGGGATTGTTTTTGCTATAGGAATCATTGTTTTTCTTTCTATAAGTGGACATTAAAGCAGATAATTATTTAAACACAGATAAGTTGCTGTTACAATATAGATAGCCGATCGTTGGGGAGGTTTGATTTGTATAAATCAAACTTCCCTTATTAATATATAAAATCGAAACAAGTGCATTTAGATATTAATAAAATTTCAAATAATCATGGCGCTACAATCACATCCACTTCATTTTTAACTAAAGTATCATAAAAGTCCTGGGATATACCTGAATCAGTAATGAGGGTATATCCCTTTTTCAGTTGGCAGAGCTGCACAAAGGTTTTTTTCATAAATTTTGTGGAATCAGCAACTACAATGATATGGCGGCTGGACTCCAGGACGGCGGTAAAAGTTCCGGCCTCTATATAATTGTAGTTATAAATGTAACCGTTTTCATCGATAGCGGCAGCGCTGATAAAAGCGTAATCAAATGAAAAGCTGCGAATCATATTTTCAGCAACGTGTCCCACTGCATTCAGGGAGGGGAGAATTAACTGGCCGCCTATGGAAATTACGGTGTAGTCCGGATGGCTTGCCAGTACCTGAGAGACACTTACATTGTCGGTAACTAAGGTAGTATTATTTAACGGATAATTAATTTGCAGTGCCATACTGTATAAAGTTGTACCAGAGGCAATATATACCGCATTACAGGTGGGCAGCATACTGGCTTTTTGCAGATATTCTGATGCAGCCAGCCCTAAACTCATTTTAATCTGCTGGTTAACATTGAGCCGTGTTTGGAAAGGAGCAGCATTGACAGACGTAGTTATTTCCTGTATCAGAGTGGCTCCTCCATAATGCCGGATAACGGACTTGTTATTTTCCAGTGTCTGCAGATCTCTACGGATGGTCATATCGGAAACGCCGAATTTCTCACATAAGTCTACTACATTTGCGACTCCGCCATGAGTACGCATATATTCAATAATCTGATCTGTTCGTTTGATTTTCATATCACATTTTGTTCCTTTCAAAAGAATCAAACACAAATAAAACATAGTTATCTTGAGTTTGTTTATTCTATTATATAATTAACTGCTAAAAATTACAATAGGGTACTTGAGTTGAAATGTTTGTTTGTGTATATATGATAGGGAATTGGTAGGAATTAATTGGAAACACAAAAAATAATATATTAAATAAACAAAAAAATAAATATAATAGACAAAAATATATAAAAACAAACAAAAATCACTTGACAAAAGAACCTGAGTGTGATTATATGTAACTATAAACAAAACAAACATAACAAACAAACATTAAACATTATATATCAGACAGTAAATCATAGTCAACGATTACGAACAACGAGGAAGAGAAAATGGATAAACAGTATATTATCAGTATTGATCTGGGGACATCCAGCTGTAAAACGGCTTTGTTTAATGGAAAAGGCGTCATGGTTAGTATAGCATCCAGGGAACATAAGACTTTTTTTGGTGAAAACGGTGCAGTAGAACAGGATCCCAATGAGTGGTGGCTGGGAACTAGAGAAACAATTCGGGAAGTTTTATGGAAATCAGGGGTTACCGGCAGCCAGATTGCGGTAGTGGGGATTGACAGCCAGAGCAGTGCTATGATACCGGTAGGACGTAATGGAGAAGTTCTTCATCATGCAATGATCTGGACAGACCGCCGTGCGGTTATGGAAAAGAAATGGATTGATGTCAACGTGGGACAGGAAATATTAACACAGATTAATGGGAACCGAAATGATGAATCCAATGTAGCGCCAAAGCTGATGTGGTTTAAAAATAATTACCCAAAGCATTATCAGCAGACCTATAAAATATTAAATGCTGCAGGGTTTCTTGCATATAAACTGACCGGTATATTTTCCTGCAATCTTTCGGAAGGAGGGCTGACCCAGCTGTTTGACGTTGAGACTGGAGAATGGTCCGGGGAATTGGTAAAAGCCTGTGAACTGGATATGGATAAACTGCCGGCTCTATACCAGTGCTTTGATATTGTAGGAAATATTACGGCACAGGCAGGTGATAATACCGGTCTGCTTATGGGTACTCCGGTGGTGGCAGGCGCCATGGACGCAGTCTCCTGCGGTCTTGGGTGCGGTATTACAAAAGATGGGGATGCTTTTATTACGGGAGGTACAGTCACCGCCCTTGGGGTATGTACCGGTAAGCCGGTAAGAAGCGGTTCCCTCCACGTTTATCACCACATTGTGCCGGGTACATGGTGCAACATGGCAGGAGTTGATTTTGGAGGAGGAAATTACCGCTGGTTCCGGGATAAATTTATGCAGGAATGCAATTCGGCAACGGTATATGAAGAAATGAACCAAATGGCAGAGCAGGTAAATGCAGGTGCCGATAAACTTTTATTTCTTCCTACTTTAGTGGGGCAGCGGTGTCCTCAGTGGGATGGAAGTATGAGAGGTGTCTTTTTTGGGATATCTCCAAATCATGGAAGGGAGCATTTCCTAAGGGCAATCATGGAAGGAAATGCTTTGGCTGTAAGAGAAATTATGGATTTACTGGGTGAAGAAGGTGCCGTGGCGAAAAAACTCAGGATCGCGGGCGGGATTGCAAAGAGTAACATCTGGATGGAAATATTTGCAGAAGTACTTGCAAGGCCTTTGTACCTGGCAGAATGTGAAGAGGCAACGGCAATGGGAAATATGATGAATGCCGCGTATGGTGCCGGGATCCTGGATTCATTTCAGGCAGGAGATAAATTTCTGAAGTTTGAACCGGTAGCTGTGAAGGAAGCAAACTATGAAACGTATGACAGGCTGTATGGATTATATCAAAAGCTATATCCTGCAATAAAAGCGCAGTTTGAAGAGCTGTCTGAGATGCAGTTATAGATAAAAGAGCAGGGGAATAGTACTGCATTTACGAAATGCAGCACTGAGAAAAAAGGAGGAACAATAATGACACCCAGAGAAAGAGTGCAGTGTATTTTGGAACACAGGAAACCGGACCGCGTGGCAATTGACATCGGTTCCACGGCATCGGGGATGACGAACCCCACCTTTAGGCGGGTAAAAGAGTATTTTCAGGTATAAAGTGAAGATATTATGATTCGTCCGGATGAGAGTTCCGCATTGTATAATGATGAACTGATGGAAAAAATGGGAGGGGATTTCCGGCATGTATTTTTACTTCCGCCGGATGGATATGAACCGGTATATGATGAAGAAGGTGTAATTACAAATGAATTTGGGATTAAGAAAAAACTGGTTAACGGCCTGTCTCAGGGACACAGCAGTCCGCTGGCAGATGCAGAGATAGAAGACATAGATGCCTACCCATGGCCCGATCCTTATGCTCCCGGACGTGCAAGAGGTATGAGGGAGAGGGCAGAGTACCTGTATTACCAGACGGATTATGCAATAGCGTCCAGAGCGGTTTCCCATGGATTTTTTGAACTTGCCTGGGAGCTGCGCGGGATGGAAAATATGCTGGTGGATATGCTGGTGGATAAGG
>NZ_JAWYAJ010000170.1:0-8083 GCF_034124845.1 Robinsoniella sp. | reverse complement strand
CTGGCGTTTTTTACCAGCTCATCTGTGAGTTGCATATCCTTTTGATGCCATGGTTCTGCAGCCCATCCGCCTCCACCATCATCAGCAGGGTTTGCAGCTACCCACTCTTCATATTGTCTGACCAGTTCCTCATTTAGTTTTATTTTCCTGTTCTGGCGGAGTCCATCTATAATATTGCAGACATATTCTACATTTACTGCACCACCTGAACCTGTACCGCTTCTATAATAATCAAATTGACACCTTCCAAAAACAGAAACTGCCTCATTTTCCAAAACGGGCAGCATATTATTTTCATTTTTCAGCAGGACCGCTCCTTCTGCGGCTGCAATTCTGCTGTATTGTGCCAGTTCCGGCAAGGGGACTCCTATTGTACTTTTACTCATATTGATACCTCCGGGTTATTTTTGTAACAGTTCAGACAGCATGAACTGTTACTTACTTTTTACATTTTTCTGAAATCAGTATATCGTATTTTTTTGTTATATGATATAATAATTCCATTCAAAAATAGCAGTATTTTGTCTTAAGCTCCTAAACATATTTAAAACCATTTTTGAAATGTTCAAACCAAATGTTCAAATATTGGCTTTCATTTTCAAATTAAGAGAAATGTTTGAAAGAAAATTATAGAAAGGCTGCCATGGTGTGATTCTTTCAAACTGCTTTAATATGGCAGCGTGTTGAAGGTATGCCTGCAATATGCAGAGGGTTTCAATTTGATTCATTACTGGAAAGAAGAAAATGTATATATTGATGGGGTTCCATGCCTGTTTTTGTGTCACCTGGAGAAACGAAATCAAGCCGGAATGGTATATCCGGCACATTACCATGATTATATTGAATTGCTCTATGGAATATCGGGTACATTTAAAGTGTACTTAAACGGCTTTTATCATACCTTTACCGGAGGTGATCTGGTATTAATAAACTCTCATGAGGTTCATCAGATTGATTCCCTGTCTGAAGACGGAGGACAGTATATTGTTGTGCGGTTCATGCCTGATTTCATATATAACAGGATGTCTCAAAACCACTTTGAACTGGAGTACATCCTGCCGTTTATTACAGAAGATGCAAGACACGAAAAGGTAATTTCCTATTCCGAAATCCAGGACACCATGCTTCCTGACCTGTTTCATAATATTATGACAGAAAATCATGTCAGAGACTACGGTTATGAGCTTGCCATTAAGAACCATATAGGCAGTATTTTCTTATGGATACTGCGTTATTGGCACCGATCGGGAGAGCATCCGGAAAATTACAGACAAGCAGACCGCCAGCTGTATGAGATGCTAAATCCAGTCTTTCATTATCTGTCGGTTAATTACGAAAAACCAGTCAGAGCTTCTGAAATGGCAGAGCTTTGCAATCTCAGTCCCAGTTATTTTTCAAGGTCCTTTAACCGGCTTATGGGAATGAGTTTTAATGAATACCTGAACTACATCCGTGTAAGTGAAGCAGAAAAATTGTTGATTTCCACTCCTCTGAGTATTACCGAAATAGCAGTAACCGTTGGATTTAGTACCTCAAGTTATTTTATTAAAATATTTAAGGTATATAAGAATCTCTCTCCGAAGCAATTTCGGAAGACTTTGCTGAAGTAAGGAATTATTTCAATGTCGTATTGGTGTTCCAAAAAGCAGAGTGATGCATTAATTATTATAAGTTATATCATACTATCATATTTAATATTATTTTATGCCTGACTCCGCCCAGAATCATCTCTTTGATATTGTAGAGAATACATTGATGATTTCTCGGGGGGAGCCAGGCTTATGGTATTAAAACAGTATTTAATACTTCATATCTTTTAATATCTTTTATCTTCTAACCTGCATTATTTTGTGCAAACTGGCTATTATACAATTTTTCATATAATCCTTTTTTACGGATTAATTCTTCATGTGTTCCAACTTCCTTGATATCACCCTCCTGCATATACAAGATCATATCTGCATCGCGGATCGTGGAAAGCCGATGGGCGATCACAAAACTGGTTCTGTTCTGCATAAGCCTTGCCATGGCTTTCTGAATCAGCACTTCAGTCCTGGTATCAACGGAACTGGTAGCCTCATCCAGTATCATAATCGGTGAATCGGATAAAATTGCACGGGCAATGGTCAACAGCTGTCGCTCTCCCTGGGCAAGGTTTGCTGCTCCTTCAGCCAGAACCATCTGAAATCCACCCGGAAGTGCTTTTATAAAATGATCTGCATGAGCTGCCTTAGCCGCATCCATAACTTCCTGATCGGTAGCATCCAGCCTTCCATAACGGATATTTTCCATAACTGTCCCCTGGAAAAGCCAGGTGTCCTGCAAAACCATACCGAAAATACTCCGAAGAGGTTCCCTCCCCATTTTCTGAATATCAATGCCATCGATCAAAATATTGCCGCTGTTCACATCATAGAACCGAAGCAGCAGGTTAACCAGCGTCGTTTTACCGGCTCCGGTAGGTCCAACGATTGCAACCTTGCTTCCGGGCCTTACTTCCAGCGAAACATCTTTGATCAGTGTTTTATGGGGAAGATATCCAAAACTTACATGGCTGAACGTAACTTCGCCCTTAATGTCATCCGGAAAAACCGGATTTTCCACTTCCGCTATCTCTTCTTTTTCGTCTAAAAATTCAAATACACGGTTCGCAGCAGCAGCCGTAGACTGCAGAATATTCGTAATCTGTACCGTCTGGGTTATGGGCTGGGAAAATTGCCGTAAATATTGAATAAATGACTGTATCATACCTATGGTCAAAGCTCCCTTAATGCACAAAAAACCACTGATTACGGCTACCAGTACATAACCCAGATTCGTCATTGCCTGGGTAATCGGCTGCAGAAGGCTGGACAAAAACTGTGCTTTCCAGCCAACCGCATAAAGCGTCTCATTTGTATCTTCAAAATCCTTGATAATATCCGGCTCTTTCCCATAAGCACTGATTACCGTGTGTCCGGTATACATTTCTTCAACATATCCATTTAATTTCCCTACGGTTCCCTGTTGCTCCTGGAATAAATACTGGGATTTCTGTGCTATTTTCATAGAAATAATCAATGCCAGCGGAACCGTTATAATTCCGATCAGGGTCAAGGCGGGACTGACTACCAGCATCATAATCAAAATAAAAACGGCAGTGGAAATCGAGGTCAATATCTGGTCAATAGACTGTTGAAGCGAAGTGGAAACCGTGTCGATATCATTGGTTACCCGGCTCAATATATCCCCGTATGGGTTGGTATCAAAGTAATTAAGCGGAAGCTGTTTTAATTTGCCGTCTACTTTATTTCTGAGGTCAAATATTGTTTTCTCTGACACCCCTACAATGATAAAAGTGCTCAGATATTTGAATATACAATACAGTAAATAGATCACACTAAGCACAATCAAAATCGTTATAAATTTTCTGATACCGGCAGAAACAGGCATGCCATCTATTACGATACCGGCTAATGCATCCGTTGCTTTTCCCAGGATAAAGGGGCCAAGGCTGTTGAAAACAGAAGCCACTATAATAAACACAATTGCACAATAAAGCCCTTTTCGGTAAGGCTTCATAAATGAAAACAGTCTCCTGAAAATCTTCATGATATTAATCGTCTTCACCTGTTCCTGTTCACTCATGCGCCTGCCTCCTCTTCACTTAACTGGGAATGGACAATCTCCTTATACACTTCACACGATGACAGCAATTCTTTATGGGTCCCCATACCCACAAGGTATCCGTCTTCCAAAACCAAAATGCGGTCTGCGTTCATAATCGTGCTGATTCTCTGGGCTACAATAATAACTGCTGCATCTTTGGTCTCATCTTCCAAGGCATGGCGCAGAGCCAGATCTGTCTTGAAATCCAGTGCAGAAAAACTGTCATCAAAAATATAAATTTCCGGTTTTCTGACAATGGCCCTTGCAATTGCCAGCCTCTGCCGCTGTCCACCGGAAACATTGCTGCCGCCCTGGGTTATTTCTGTTTCAAATCCATCTTCTTTCGCCGTAATAAATTCATACGCCTGGGCGATTTTAGCCGCATCCTCAATCCTGTCTTCTGAGGCAAATTCATCACCAAACTGGATATTACTCTCTATCGTTCCCTTAAACAGGAAGGATTTCTGGGGAACATAACCGATTTTTCTGCGTAACTCCTTTATATCATAGTCCTTTACATCCATTCCATTGACCAGTATCCTGCCTTCCTGTGCATCATAAAAACGCAGAATCAAATTGATCAGAGATGATTTTCCACTTCCAGTAGAACCGATAATCGCCGTAGTTTCCCCTGGTCTCGATTCGAAAGTTATATCATGGATAACCGGCTCTTCAGACTCCGGATATGAAAAAGTAACATGTTCAAATGATAAAAACCCTTTCTTATCCCCCATCCCTTCTTTTGGATTTTCTGTAACAATCGTAGCTTCTGTGTCCAGTACCTCATTCACTCTGGATGCAGAGACAGACGCCCTTGGATACATAACGAAGATCAGAGCCAGCATCATAACGGACATCATAATCTGCATAACATATTGGATCACCGCAATTACATCACCGGTTAAAAGAGGGGTTCCATTCACCCTGGTAATCTGATATCCGCCAAATGCCAGCAGTGCTACATTGGTGCCATAGAGCACAAGGCTGAGCACAGGAGTCAGCGTCCCCATAATTCGCTGCATGCGCATAGAATTTTTCATAAAGCTTTCATTTACATCATAAAACCGGCTGGCCTCATGCCCCGTGGTGCCAAATGCCCGGATAACCCGGATACCTGTGAGTTTTTCCCTCATAACCAGATTGATTTGATCAATTTTCGACTGCATAATCTTGGACAGGGGGATTGACCGCAGTGCAATCACAAGTACTGCTGCTATCATAACCGGCATAGAAATAAACAACACCATAGACATGGAAGGACTTTTTAAATATGCCAGAATGACGCCTCCCACACACATAACCGGTGCCATCAGTACAATACGAAGAAACATATTCATAAAATTTTGTACATGGGTAATATCATTATTGGTCCTGGTAATGAGGGATGACGTGGAAAACCGATCAAACTCAGCACGGGAAAAATACTGAACTTTGGTAAATACCTCACTTCTCATTCTCCGGCCAATGCCCATAGATACACGAGCCGAAAAGAAACCCGTTGCAATATTGCAAAAAGCTCCCAGGATTGTGAGAATGAGCATAGCACCCCCGGTTCGGATAATAAATGCTGCATCACCATTTGGAATTCCTTTGTTAATAATATTCGACAGATAAGCAGGCAATCCCAGATTACACAGTACCCCGCCAATCACCGTCAGCGCAATAAAAAAAACCGCCGCTTTAAACTTGCCCAACTCTTTAAATACCTTTTCCATAGGCATGGTTCTCCTTCTACAAAAATCTAAAGTATGTTTCCTAAAGATTATCTTTTCTTACTTGTAGTATTGCTAAAATTGTAAAAATTATCTATTCAAGTTATAATTCGAAAATATTATCTTGATATTTGCAATCTTATATTGTATAATATTAAAAACGTAATACATAGTCACTGTTTAAATATAAAATTCTCATTTCCTCTAAAGTTTCTGTTTTTCTATCGTACATGTTCCGTACCCAATCCCTTTAGTGCAGAATCCATCATATTTCTATGTGTCTGTGTATTTCCCAAATGAAAAGGAGGTCAACATGACGCAAGAAAAAGACTTATTTATTAACCAGTATCTGGAAGACCCTGAACATTTTGCAGATATCTATAATGGAACGGTATTTCAAGGTAAACAAATTATCAATCCGGATCACCTTTCCTCTGCGGACGGAGATCTGTCCATTCTTATTCCGGACAAAACCGGGAGAAAAAAAGCAGTCAGACGCTATCGTGATGTAGTAAAGAAAACACACTTCGGAGTACAGTTTGCCATTTTAGCATGTGAAAACCAGACAGATGTAAATTATGCCATGGTAATACGTTCCATGCTGTACGACGCCTTAAATTATACCAGGCAGGTACAGGACATAAAATCCGCTGGCGATGGCAGGCATTACAAAAATTCCGGTGAATTTTTATCTGGTATGTGTAAATCAGATAAGCTGGTTCCCGTTGTAACTTTGGTTGTTTATATTGGAAAACAGCCATGGGATGCCGGCAATTGCCTTCACGATCTCCTATCCTTTGCTCCGGAAATGAATGAGCTGAAAGCAATGATACCCAATTATACAATCAATGTCCTGGATGCCAGAAGAATAGATCAGTTAGATCAATATCATACAGGATTAAGAGAAATCTTCGGTGCATTGAAATATGCAGAAGACAAACATGGCATAACACGCCATATCAAAGAAAATCAGAAACGGTTCAGTCAGCTTGATCTTCAGACTTTTGAGCTGATCCATCTGCTGCTGGGTGAATCAGACAGACTGGATACTTTAAAAAATATAGCAGTAACAGACAAGAAAGGGGTTTTTAATATGTGTAAAGCTTTTGATGATATCAGAGAAGAAGGTATACTGAAAGGAGAAAATAGATTTGCTGCTCTTTCCCGCTATTTACTACAGGAAAACAGAATTAAAGACTTAATGCAGGCTACCACAGATCTGGCGGAGAGAAATAGATTGTATCAGCAGTATCATTTATTTTGATTGACAGTTCAATATCATTATATGACTGTATTATGGAAGGCAGTTATAATTTGTACTTCCGGCATTCGTTTACCATCAAGTAAAATGACTTCAAGAAATATATTCTTGAATATATATCCTTGAAGTCATTTTGATCAACTTGAATTATTTTATTTTAACATTACCTGACTGCCCTTTACCACTGAAAACTTTCTTATAATCCTTTACTTTCTTATTAGGCACATCAATAACCGCTTTTGTAGAAATTCCTTTCAGGCACTGGCTCCCTGCTTTATTTAATTTGGAAGATTTTATTTTTATGGTCTTTAGGAGCTTATTTCCATAAAAAGTTTTCTTTCCGATGGTTCTCAACCCGCTGCCAATGGTGATACTGGTAAGTTTCGTGCATTTATAGAATGCCCCATCTCCTATTGATTCAACGTATTTCCCAACAGATGCTGCTTTTAGCCTGTTATTTCCCTTAAAAGCATTTTTGCCGATGGAAGTTACCTGAAAGGTATAACCATTTAATTCAACTGTATCCGGTATTTTTACAGATGACAGTGTTCTTCTGGATGGTTTTACCAACATTACTGTTCTACTGCCGGCTGTTGATTTTGTTACTTTATATATCAGACTTCCTACTTTGTGGGAGGAATTCTTAACCGGTAATGACGGCTTCACTACTAAACTTTGAATAGATTCCTTTACTGCTTTTACCGCTTGATCTACCGTTGCCTGCAGTTCCTTTACTGGCTTCGCATCCGCCAGTGCTCTTGCTACCGTAAGGGCATTATCAAGAACATGCAAAGAAGCTTCTGTGTATTTACTGCGGTCCACCTCCGATGCCAGTTTAATCGCCGAATGCAGTTGTGATAAATCTGCATAAACAGTTTTTTCTTCCTCCTGTATTTCTTTCAATCCGCATATTCCAGCCAAAAGATTTTTAACTGCTTCATTAATTGCACTCTGATCGGTCAAATCCACTTGTTCTGCTTCTATAATGGCTTTCCATACTTTGTCATAGGATTCTTTTGTGTATCTGGATCTATCCAAAGATTTCGCCGCCTTTATCGCTTCCATTAGCACTTCTGTATTTACCGGCTGATATTCCAACAGTGTGTGCTGAGCATCTTCAAGCGCTGCATATGCTTCTTCTAATTCCATTTCTCCTACATCAGCGGCTTCTTTCTCTAACAACTCCTGTAGTTCCTCCAGAAGCAATTTTACAGGTGCATAAATCTCCTGTGGGTACTGCCCTTCCATTTTTCTGCACAGTTCAGCCAATACTTTAATTTCCGAAACTCTTAATATCTCTGCCCGTTTTGTAAGACCTTTCACGGCATTTAGAAGTTCTGCTGCCGCTGCATCGACATCTGCCTGCATAGCTGCCGGATTAGCACTTATTATTCTTGCATTTTCCAGAGCCGTAAAGTATGTTTCCCAACTACTGGCTGTTGTATTTCCCTGCTGATATTCC
>NZ_JAWYAJ010000169.1:0-15098 GCF_034124845.1 Robinsoniella sp. | reverse complement strand
AATCCAAAGTCTGTGCAGAGGCTGGAACGCAACTGGTCAGTGCGGATTGAAGAGCAGCTTTTACGGAAACTTGCTGAAAATTTTGGGGGGAATAACGTAAAAGTTGTAGAAAAGAGTATTGAAAAGTTGTAGAAAATGAATTAGAATGTTTAGGATGAGGAAATTGTATATAAATGAATTAAGGTGAACCTAAAATGAAGGAGGCACAAAAATGGCAAAGCAAATAGAGACAATCGGAGTGTTAACAAGTGGTGGTGATGCACCCGGAATGAACGCTGCAATTCGCGCAGTTGTACGAAGAGCAATTTCAAGCGGTAAAAAGGTAAAAGGTATTTTAAAAGGCTATAATGGTCTGTTAAATGAAGAAATTATTGACTTATCGGCACGTGATGTATCAGATACCATTTCACGGGGAGGTACGATTCTCTATACGGCACGTTGTGCTGAGTTCAGGACAGCAGAAGGACAGAAGCAGGGCGCAGAAGTCTGCAGAAAACACGGCATTGACGGATTGGTAGTTATTGGTGGAGACGGTTCTTTTGCCGGAGCACAGAAACTGGCAAATCTGGGTGTGAATACCATTGGAGTTCCGGGAACGATTGATCTTGATATTGCTTGTTCCGAGTATACGATTGGTTTTGATACCGCAGTTAATACTGCAATGCAGGCTATTGATAAAGTACGTGATACCTCTACATCCCATGAAAGATGCAGTATCATCGAGGTTATGGGACGTGGTGCGGGTTATATCGCATTGTGGTGCGGTATAGCAAATGGAGCAGAAGATATTCTAATTCCTGAAAAGTATGATTATGATGAGCAGAAACTGATCAATAATATTATAAATAACAGAAAACGCGGTAAGAAACACCATATTATCATTAATGCAGAGGGAATCGGACATTCTACCAGTATGGCGAGAAGAATTGAAGCAGCTACAGGCGTTGAGACCAGAGCGACAATTCTGGGACATATGCAGCGTGGAGGAAGCCCTACCTGTAAGGATCGTGTGTATGCATCCATGATGGGCGCTTATGCAACTGATTTATTGTGTGATGGTAAGACAAACCGTGTAGTTGGATATAAAAATGGCGACTTCACTGATTTTGATATTAATGAAGCGCTGGCAATGCAAAAAGGTATTTCAGAATTTATGTTTGAGGTAAGCAGATCTCTATCTGTATAAGATTTCAGATGTAAGAAGAAATGACATATAATAAGAAATGATGTATAAGAAGTAACAGGATATAAGTTCAGGTATAAGATAAGGAGTAACAAAATGGCAGTAAAATCCTTTGTGGTTTTTGGGTTGGGTAAGTTCGGTGTCAGCGTTGCAACTGCGCTTAGTAATAACGGATGTGAAGTGCTGGCAGTGGATATGGATCCCGATAAGGTCCAGGACATTGCAGATGAAGTAACCTATGCGGTAAGAGCGAATGTAACAGATCCGGAATTATTTAAAAGCCTGGGACTGCGCAATATGGATGGAGCGGTCGTTGCGATCTCCGGAAGTATGGAAGCAAGCGTTATGGCTACTATATTGGCGAAAGAAGCGGGAATTCCGTACATTCTGGCAAAAGCCACCAATCGTATTCATGCCACAGTTTTGGAAAAAGTGGGTGCGGATCATGTCATATCGCCGGAAAGCGAAATGGGATCCCGTGTTGCGAGAAATATGGTGTTTGGCAGATTCGTTGACACTTTTGAACTTTCTTCTACCTATAGTATGGTGGAAATGGAAATGCCGGAGTCCTGGGTAGGAAGTACTTTAAGGGAACTGGATATCCGGAATAAGTTCGGGGTAAATATCATTGCTTCAAAAGTAGGAGATCAGGTGAACGTAAATCTGGACCCGGATGAGCCTATGCGGGCAGAACAAACACTGCTTACCGTAGGCAATAACGAAAAACTGAGAAAGATAAAGTAGTAATGTGCCAGGCGGCACTAGTGCCACCTGGCGTAAATACGCCACTATATAGCACCCGCTAACTAGTTGCTCGCGGGAATAGAGAAAAGTAAATAGAATAGACAAAGATCAAAAGGCGCTGATGAAAATTAGCGCCTTTTGTCAGAACAGGAGTAGTATGATTACCAGTACATCAAATCAGCAGATTAAGAATCTGCTTCAACTTCAGAAAAAAGGAAAAGTGCGCAAAGAACAGGATGTGTTCGTAGTTGAAGGTGTTAAGATGTATCAGGAGGCACCCGAAGAACAAATAGTCAAGACCTATGTATCCAGAACATTCTATGAAAAGCCGGAAAATAAGCGGATTCTGAATGAAGAAAGACTGGAGGTGGTGGAAGACCGGGTATTTGCTGCCGCATCGGATACAAAGACGCCCCAGGGCATCCTGAGTATCGTAAAACAGTCCCACTATAACTTAAAGGAAATTCTCACATTATCTTCTGCACCCCATCTGCTGATCCTTGAGAATCTGCAGGATCCGGGGAATCTGGGAACTATCATGAGAACAGCAGAAGGTGCCGGCGTAAACGGTATCATTATGACCTCGGATACGGTAGATATCTATAATCCCAAGACAATCCGCTCAACCATGGGCTCCCTGTACCGTATGCCATTTTATTATTCGGATAATATAGAAGAAACATTAAAAGATTTAAAAGAAAAAAATTTTAAAACCTACGCAGCCCATTTAAAAGGTTCCCGTAATTATTATGAAGAAAATTATTTGGGGGGCACTGCATTTCTCATCGGTAACGAAGGAAACGGTTTAAGTGAATCACTCAGTACACAGGCGGATTGTTACGTTAAGATACCCATGTCAGGCAAGGTCGAGTCATTGAATGCGGCGATTGCAGCATCGGTACTGATGTATGAAGTGAAGCGTCAGAGGGGGTAATCCGGGATCAGATGAACAAGATATGAACACTGAATAATAAAAACTTAAGAAATAAACTTGACAAACTTCTCATATTATTGTACAATACATTCGTAACAAAATTTAATAGATTTGTAATAATTGTAATGGAATAGTAGTAAATATTTCATGCAACGCAGTTATTCAGGAGGTAAAAATGAAGGGTAGAATGAAACCTGCAATTTGCTGTACTGTATCAGCGCTTACACTTTCCATGGCAGTATCGATGGTGTCTATGGCGAAAGAAATGCCAAATGCAGGGACATCAAACATACAAGATCAGACACAAGACAGCGACTGGAATTATCGGGCGGTTGCGGATGTAACGGACGAATTATTTATCAGATCAATGGCTTCAGAGAACGGTAAAATTATTGGCTATCTGCCAAGTGCCGGCGGAGCATATGTTCTGGAAAAAGGGGATGACTGGACCAAGGTTCGTTCCGGAGAAGTGGTAGGCTACATAAAGACAGAATATCTTGCATTCGGACAGGATGCTAAGAAATTGGCTGAAGTTTATGGTACTCCGGGAGTTGAAATTTCTTGGGACGGTGTAAATATTTTTAATAATGCTGATCCTGCAGCGAAAGTTGTGGATACGGCAAACAGGGGCGAGGGTTACGAGTACACATCTAATAATGGTACTTGGGTAAATATTCAGCTGGACAATTCAAAAAGTGCGTATGTTCCGGCTGAAGATGTAAAAGAAACACTGCTTCTTGAAACCGCGGTTCCGACGGACGACTATGTAGCACCGGTAAGTGCATACAGCAATGGAAATTATTCAAGCAACGGTTCCGGACAGACAACGGACAATGCCGGAAGCTCCAATACGGGAAATAATGCTTCTCAGAATGTGAATAACGTTCCGGAGACAGAGACCACCTGGACGGGAACACCGGAGACAGAAACGACCTGGACAGAAGCGCCTCAGACAGAGGCGACCTGGACAGAAGCACCTCAGACAGAGACGACCTGGACAGAAGCGCCTCAGACAGAAACGACCTGGACAGAAGCACCTCAGACAGAGACAACCTGGACAGAAGCACCAGAGACAGAGACGACCTGGACGGAAGCACCAGCGACAGAGGCACCTGCAACGGAAGCTCCTGCAACAGAGACACCTGCAACGGATGCACCTCAGACAGAGACGAATGCAAGTTCTTCCGCAAGTGCTGATGATGTGACATTGCTGGCATCGATCATCTACTGTGAAGCTGGAAATCAGCCGAGAGATGGTAAAGTGGCAGTAGGTGCGGTAGTAATGAACCGTGTGGCTAGTTCTTCCTTTGCCGGCAACATCCGTGACGTCATTTATGAGAGCGGACAGTTTATGCCGACCTGGGACGGAAGTATGGCAAGTGCACTGGCAAATGGAGTTCCAAGTGACTGCTACGAAGCAGCACAGGCTGCCCTGAACGGAGAGAATCCGGTAGGGGGTGCATTATACTTCAATACAGGTTCCGGAAAAGGAATTAAAATTGGAGCACATCAGTTTTATTAATAAGAACCTATAAAAAAACATTAGTAAAAGGAAGCTGACATCTTTTGGTGCCGGCTTCCTTTTTATCCCTAAGGAAATATCTGAATCTTAAGTTGTATTTTCCCACTATTTATAGTAAAATATAAAGGTAACATATAAATACTCTGACAGGAGGGTAATAATTATGGAAATAGAATCTATTTGTTGGCTTGTTTTATTTATTATCCTAATTGTAATCGAACTTGCTACAATGGGTTTGACAACAATCTGGTTTGCAGGGGGATCCGTTGCAGGGTTCATTATATCGGTCCTGAATGGAAATATTATACTTCAAATCCTTGCATTTGTTATTGTCTCCGTGGTTCTTTTAGTTTTTACAAGACCGTTTGCAGTCAGATATGTTAATAAAAATCGGGCTAAGACCAATGTGGATAGTTTGATTGGCAAGAAAGCAATTGTGACCAAAGCGATTGACAATCTGCTGGGTCAGGGTCAGGCTGTGGTGAATGGACTGGAGTGGACCGCCCGCACGGATGATGACAAAGTGAAGATTGCAGAAGGGAAAACCGTAGTTATTGAACGGATCAGCGGAGTAAAATTAATTGTTAAAGAGAAGGAGAATTAAGTTATGGAAGCTAGCGTTTCATCGGTTATGGTACCTATTTTAATTATTGCGTTAATTATTATTTTATTGTTGTTAGTTGTTTCCTGCATTAAGATTGTTCCTCAGGCGCAGGCAATGGTTGTGGAACGCCTTGGCGGATATCAGGGAACCTGGTCTGTGGGATTACATTTTAAAGTACCTTTTATTGACAGAATTGCAAAGAAGGTTCTGTTAAAAGAGCAGGTTGTGGATTTTGCTCCCCAGCCGGTAATTACCAAAGATAATGTAACGATGCGGATTGATACAGTTGTATTCTTTCAGATTACAGATCCCAAGCTATTTGCATATGGGGTTGAGAATCCCATTATGGCAATTGAGAATCTGACCGCTACTACGTTACGTAATATCATAGGTGATATGGAACTGGATCAGACATTGACCTCCAGAGAAATTATTAATACAAAGATGCGTGCATCTCTTGATATCGCAACAGATCCATGGGGAATTAAAGTAAACCGCGTGGAATTAAAAAATATTATTCCTCCGGCAGCCATTCAGGATGCCATGGAAAAACAGATGAAGGCAGAACGTGAACGAAGAGAATCCATTCTGCGTGCGGAAGGTGAGAAGAAATCCACCATTCTGGTAGCAGAAGGACACAAAGAATCTTCTATCTTAGAGGCTGAGGCTGAAAAGCAGGCTGCGATCCTTCGTGCAGAGGCACAAAAGGAAAAGATGATCCGTGAAGCAGAAGGTGAAGCGGAAGCAATTATCAAAGTGCAGAAAGCGAATGCAGATGGTATCCGATTCCTTAAAGAAGCAGGAGCCGATCAGTCCGTATTAGCACTTAAGAGCTTTGAGGCATTGGAAAAAGTAGCAGATGGCCAGGCAACAAAGATTATTATTCCGTCTGAGATACAAAATGTGGCAGGGCTTGTGAAGTCCATTACGGAAGTTGCAAGGGATATTTAGCCCTACAGCCGGAACTAATATTCCGCGAAGTGTGAATCACAGCTGTAAGAAACAATTTTAAGGCATGATCTAAAATGATGAATAAGTTTAAGCATAGGCTGTGGGGATATGGCAGAAATAGTTAAAAATTCTGCTGATTCCCGCAGTTTTTTATGTTCTATAAGAGATAATATGTTGAACAAAACCGAGAACAGTGGTATGATGGAAAACAAATCACGATATTACCGAAGCGCTAAGAGGAGGAAACATGATGAATTTAAAAGGACGCAGTTTTTTAACATTAAAAGATTTCACTTCTGAAGAAATAGAATACCTGCTGGAACTGGCAGGCCAGCTTAAGGAAAGAAAGAAACGCGGTGTATTGGGAACCAGCCTGCGCGGAAAAAATGTTGCTTTGATTTTTGAAAAACCATCTACCAGAACGAGATGTGCTTTTACCATCGGATGTACCGATGAAGGAGGACATCCGGAGTACCTGGGTAAGGATGATATACAGTTAGGCCATAAGGAAAGTGTGGAAGATACCGCAAGAGTTCTGGGAAGAATGTTTGATGGTATTGAATTCCGCGGATTTAAGCATGAAACGGTTGAGAAACTGGCTGAATACGCAGGCGTACCGGTTTGGAACGGGTTGACCGATGATTATCATCCAACTCAGATTCTGGCTGATATGCTGACCATGAAGGAACATTTTGGCTATCTGAAGGGGCTTCGTTTTGTCTATTTAGGTGACGGACGCAACAATATGGCGAACAGCCTGATGATTGGCTGTGCAAAACTGGGTGTTCATTTTACCATAATCGCACCGAAAGTATTGTGGCCGAAAGAAGAACTGGTGTCATTATGTGAGGGATACGCAAAGGAATCCCAGGCAACGATAACCCTTACGGATTCAACAGACGGTGTGAAGGATGCTGACGTCCTCTATACAGATGTTTGGTGCTCTATGGGTGAAGAAGATAAAGCGGCAGAGCGGATTGCCTTGTTATCCCCATATCAGATTAACAGTGAACTCATGGGCAAAACCGGCAAAGATACCACAATCTTTATGCATTGCCTTCCAGCAGTAAAAGGAAAAGAAGTTACGGAAGAGGTATTTGAATCCGATGCATCGGTTGTGTTTGATGAGGCTGAAAATCGTATGCATACAATTAAAGCTGTTATGGTAGCAACTCTTGGTGAGTAACTATCCATGGAGGAAAGGCTTCGGCATACTTCTGGCAAGTCTGGAATATGCCGGCGCAAGCCTGCTTGCACTGTTCAAGAGGTATGAATATGAAGAAATTTGCAAATAAAAGATCTCTGGATCTTGAGGTGGCAGGGACAATAGCCAGTTTTGCCATTATTATATTAACGGTGGCAGCATTTTGGGATTATCAGTCTGGACAGCGGATATTTATTGCCGTTTTTCTCATGGGAAGTATTCTCAATGGGAGTCTCGCCGGTATGAACTGGTACCGCCGCCATATAGCGGCAGGGATTCTGTTTACCATTCTGACAATGATTTATCTGGGTGTCTGCGTGTATGCCGCACTGGCAGTTTAGAATTTAAAACAGGAGGGCAAACATTTGTGAAAAGTAAAATATTAGGTGCGCTTCGCAGTGCCGAGGACTATATTTCAGGGCAGGAACTCTGTGAAAATTTCGGAGTCACCAGAACAGCAATCTGGAAGGCTATGAACCAGCTGAAAGAGGAAGGCTATGAGATCGAGGCAGTTTCCAATAAGGGATATCGATTGAAGGGCTGCCCGGACAGCGTGAAAGAGGAAGAACTGCTCAGCCGGATAAATACGAAGTGGGCAGGGCGGCAGATTGCATATATAAAAGAAGTGGATTCCACCAATAATTATGCCAGACGTCTGGCGGAAAACGGGGCCGCCCACGGAACTCTGACGGTGACGGACTGTCAGTATGGCGGAAAAGGCAGAAGGGGTAAGTCCTGGAGTATGCCGGAAAAAAGTTCTGTGGCGATGACGTTAATCATACGCCCCCAGATGAACCCCGGGAAAGCATCCATGCTGACGCTGGTTATGGGACTGGCTGTTGCCAGGGCCGTGAACCGCATTGCAGGACTTCCGGCAAAAATTAAATGGCCGAATGATGTTGTATTAAACGGCAGAAAGATCTGCGGGATTCTAACTGAGATGAGTGCAGAGATGGAAGCAGTAAATTATATCGTAATCGGTGCAGGCATTAACGTAAATATGGATGAGGTGCCAGCGGAAATTGAACATGTGGCAACGTCACTTTCACTGGAGTGCAGCAAGAAGATTCACCGTGCAGAAGTGATACAATACTGCATGGAAGAATTTGAACGATGTTATGAAAAATTTATGCAGACACAGGATTTGTCTCTTTTGTTGGAAGAATATAATAAAGTACTTGTGAATAAAGGTAATATGGTAAAAGTATTGGAACCGGGCAATGAATACACAGGTATTTCCGAAGGAATAAACAGCCAGGGGGAATTGCTTGTCACCAAAGATAACGGAGATCAGGTATGTGTGTTTGCGGGTGAAGTATCTGTCCGGGGATTTTACGGTTATGTATAAAGTGGAATCATAAGCAGCAACCCTCGCGGCAGTCGCCAAATGACGCGCCAGCGTGTCCGTTTAGCTCGTTGCTCGCGGGAATAATTAAATTTGAAGGAATCATAATTTAGTGAACAGGTGTCAGGAGGAAACGATGTACCAGGACAAACTAGTTTTATGCGGAGCAAGCGCATATGAGCAAAAATTTTATTTAAATGAGAATTTCGCGGCTCTTCCCGACAGTATTAAAGACGAACTGAAGATTATGTGCGTCTTATATACCCAGGATGTAGGAGGTGTGATCACCCTTGAATTTGAAGAGGATGGAACGCTTTGTTTTCAAACGGAGGCACATGAATCCGATTATGCCTATGATGAGATTGGAAGCGTGCTGAAGATCAAGGAACTACAGCGGAGCAAGGAAGAATTGCTGCGCTCACTGGAGATGTATTATAAAGTATTTTTTCTTGGAGAAGACTATGAAGATTAAGATAGGCAGCGTAGAGCTGGCAAATCCATTTGTCTTAGCGCCGATGGCAGGGGTAACCGACCTGCCATTTCGCTTGCTTTGCAAAGAGCAGGGGGCAGGACTTCTGAGTATGGAAATGGTGAGTGCGAAAGCAATTTCCTTCCATAATAAGAATACAGAAAAATTAATGGAGATAGAGAATACAGAACACCCCATAGCGCTGCAGCTGTTTGGGTCAGATCCGGATATTATCAGTGAAATGGCGAAGGAAATAGAAGAAAAAGATTTTGATATTCTGGATATCAATATGGGCTGCCCGGTACCCAAAGTAGTGAATAACCAGGAAGGGTCCGCACTCATGAAAGATCCTAAGAGAGTTGCGGAGATTGTAAGTAAAACCGTAAAGGCAGTAAAAAAACCGGTTACCGTAAAGATCAGAAAAGGATTTGATCCGGAGCACGTGAATGCGGTAGAGATTGCCAGAATTATAGAAGATTGCGGTGGGGCTGCAATTGCGGTGCATGGCAGAACCAGGGAACAGTATTATTCCGGTGAAGCAGACTGGGATATCATACGGCAGGTAAAAGAGGCCGTATCAATTCCAGTTATCGGGAACGGAGATGTTACGGATCCGCTGTCGGCAGAGAAGATGATGAAAGAGACCGGATGTGACGGCGTGATGATTGGGAGAGCTGCAAGAGGAAATCCATGGATATTCAGAGACCTGGCTGCATACTTTGAAGAAGGGGTATTGCTCCCGAAACCTTCGATTCCCGAATTAAAGGAAATGATTTTAAAACACGCATCGCTTCAGCTTCAATATAAAGGAGAATATACCGGGATCAGGGAAATGCGAAAGCATGTGGCATGGTACACGGCAGGTTATCCCCATTCGGCTGCCATACGCCGATGCGTCAATGAGATTGAGAGTATGGAGCTGTTGGAAAAGATGCTGGAAGAAAAATTTTAGCTGTTGGAAGATACTGGATGGCGCTATTTTAACCTTGAGATTCTTGACAATTTGCCACTGATAGGATATAATACTGTGATTGTTACGTAAACGTATGATGCACCTCATTTTATAGAATGGGAAACAGTCCTGTAAAATGAGGTTGTTTCGTGTATGAGTGCGTTAAGGGGCTTGAAAACAAATACAAACAAATAGATGTAGGAAGGGTGCTGTAAGAATGGAAGAAAAGAAAAACTTATTAACTTATGCGGGATTAAAAAGCCTGGAAGAAGAGCTTCATGAGTTGAAGGTTGTAAATAGAAAAGAAGTTGCCGTAAAAATTAAAGAGGCAAGAGAACAGGGAGATCTTTCTGAAAATGCTGAATACGATGCAGCAAAAGACGAACAGAGAGATATCGAAGCAAGAATTGAACAGATTGAAAAAATCTTAAAAAATGCAGAAGTAATTGTAGAAGATGAAGTTGATTTAGACAAAATCAGCGTTGGATGTGCTGTAAAAGTATACGATGCTGAGTTTGAAGAAGAACTGGACTTTAAGATCGTAGGGTCTTCCGAAGCAAATAGTCTTCAGGGTAAGATTTCAAATGAGTCTCCGGTTGGAAAAGCTTTAATCGGCGCAAAAGTTGGCGATGAAGTGGTTGTGGAAACCCAGGCAGGAGATATGAAATATAAGGTTTTAGAAATACAGAGATCCATTTAATGAAGGAGGAAAGACAGTGGCTGAACAGAAGAATGTACAGGAACAGGATATTAATCAGTTGTTAAAGGTACGCCGCGAGAAGCTGGAAGAATTACAGGCAAACGGCAATAATCCTTTTGAAATTATGAAATATGATGTGGACCATCATAGCAGAGAAGTGAAAGAGAATTTTGATGAGCTGGAAGGCAAACAGGTTTCCCTGGCAGGGCGTATAATGTCTAAACGTGTGATGGGGAAAGCTTCTTTTTGCAATATTCAGGATCTGGAAGGCAATATCCAGTCTTATGTTGCAAGAGACAGCATCGGAGAAGAAGAATACAAAGCATTTAAGAAAATGGATATCGGTGATATCGTTGGCTTAAAAGGCGAAGTATTTAAAACAAAGACAGGTGAAATCTCAATCCATGCATCTGCAGTATCCCTGTTATCCAAAAGTCTTCAGATTCTGCCTGAGAAATTCCATGGACTGACCAACACGGATATCCGTTACCGTCAGAGATATGTGGATTTAATCATGAATCAGGATGTGAAGGAGACCTTTATTAAACGTTCTAAGATCATCAGCTGCATTCGTCAGTACCTGGATGGAAACGGATTCATGGAAGTGGAAACGCCGATCCTGGTTCCAAATGCAGGTGGAGCTGCTGCCAGACCTTTTGATACACATTATAATGCATTAGACGAAGATGTACATCTGAGAATTTCTCTGGAATTATATCTGAAGAGATTAATCGTAGGTGGATTAGAACGCGTTTATGAAATTGGACGAGTTTTCCGTAACGAGGGATTGGATACCAGACATAATCCGGAATTTACTTTATTAGAGCTTTATCAGGCATATACAGACTATCACGGCATGATGGATCTGTCTGAGAACCTATACCGCCATGTAGCGCAGGAAGTACTGGGCACCACATTAATTAAATATGGTGAAGTAGAGATCGACTTATCCAAGCCTTTTGAGCGCCTTACAATGGTAGAAGCAGTGAAGAAGTATGCAGGCGTGGACTTCGATGAAGTGAAGACGGAAGAAGAAGCAAAAGCATTAGCAGATAAAAAGGGCGTACATTATGAAGCAAGACATAAAAAAGGCGATATCCTGAATCTTCTCTTTGAAGAATTTGTAGAAGAACAGCTGATCCAGCCGACCTTTATCATGGACCACCCGGTTGAAGTATCTCCTCTTGCGAAGAGAATCCCTGGAAATCCGGATTATACAGAGCGTTTCGAGCTGTTCATCACAAAACGTGAAATGGCAAATGCGTTCTCCGAATTAAATGACCCAATCGACCAGCGCGGACGTTTTGAGGCACAGGAAGAATTAAAGGCACAGGGAGATGAAGAAGCCAACAGCGTGGACGAAGACTTCTTAAATGCCCTGGAACATGGTATGCCGCCTACAGGCGGAATCGGAATTGGTATTGACCGTATGGTAATGCTGCTTACTGATGCTGCTGCTATTCGTGATGTATTGCTGTTCCCGACAATGAAGACCGTCAAGGAATAAACCCAGTAAAATCAAGGGTTTCCGGCTGCTCAAATCCAAGTTGACAACAAATTGACAACAATTTTTCATATCAATACGAAGAATTGCGACGCAGAATGAATAGCTGGAGGCTGAAACGCAATACAGCACACATCGCTGAGAGAACACTTTTTGAAAGAAATTTCAAAGGTGTTCTCTTTTTTCGTTTGGTGCAACTCTCTGTCAAACAACAAATCGAATGGAGGATTCATTTTATGATTAGTGACAAGACGAAAGCCTATTATGAATTGAAAAAGCGAAATGATGTGCGGGAAAGTGCAAAAAGATTGCGCAGACAGTTTCTCCGGTATAAGGATGCGGAAATAGTTTATAGCATTACACACAAGAAGCTGTTGGAACTTGCTGGTAAAGCGGGAGCCATATATCGAATGGATGGAACCGTTCTGATTAACCGGGATATTTTTGATGAGTATCTGGAACAGTTTCATGAGCCGAGTACGTTGGTTTCACAGGAGGATAAAGAATGAGCGGAAATCTATGGATGTTTTCGGATATGTTGGACGATGAGGATGCCAAGATGATACAGCGTGAGTTCGTTACCTATTATGAAGGCGCTGATTATTACGGACTGGGCTTGAAAGTTTTTACAAGATTGGCTCATGAGGCAGGTGCAGTGTATAAGATTGGAAAGCGGGTTTTAATACGGCGAGATATTTTTGAAGAGTATCTTAGAATCTTGAGGCGCAAAGATGATGCGTCTGAGCAAGATGAAAGTATGAAAAGTGAGGATAATGATATGAGACAAGGAGCATTAACTTTAGATGCCCAGACTGGGCGAATGGACATTCGATTTGATTTGGAGGATTATTATGGAGGTCTTCAGTGTGGGGAGCGTATGGATGTCTTTATCAATGGAGACTGGAGGCCTGCCAGAATTGAAATGGGGAATGGTTGGTATTTAACTGGGATTAAGACGGACAGGCTTGAAGGATTAATTGTAAGGATTTAATTAAATTATATCGCCGGGCGGTTTCTTTAACAGGAACCGCCCTATTTTTATGCCCATAATTATGAAAGGAGGGAACCTAAGTGAAATGTTTGATGAAATACCAGTGGGTAAAGCTGCCCAGAAATTATCTTCCTGAGGGAAAGGGGATTATGGGTGCATGGGCGCGTCTGGCATCCCGTGCAGCATTTCGCAAGGGACAAGCCCTCTACTGCGGGCATATAAACGCTGTAAGCCCCGGGATGTGGTCAGGAGGCGTTGTAGGGCTAAAGAGTATTCTCGGCCTAAAAAGCCGTCAGAAAGCTCTGGAGGCGCTTCAGACACTGTCTGGCTTAGGTTATGTACAGTATACGCTTGACTCTAATACGAAAAAGCTGACCTATCAGATAACAGACTGGGTAGTGAAATGTTCCGGAGAAGAATGTATGCAGGGTGCTGTTTATGCAACGGATGGATATGGTTTTCTCTGCCTTCCTCGCAATATCACAGAACGCCTTGCGGAAAAACAATATATCTTTGAAGAAGCTGACGCTTGGATGGATCTCTGGTGCCATTCCGTGTATGAAGATCCGAACAATGCGTTTTCTTTTATGGCTCCGGTCATCCAGTATGGAAAATACGGAGCCTTACTCACGTTGGAAACCTTGGGACAGCGTTGGGGTTGGGAAAAGACGAAAGTATGGAGATTCATGAAAAAGTATGGGGATGTCTTTGCGCTATATGGTCTTCCAGGTTCCTATGGCTGTCTCATTTTTAATAAATTGTATCCGACAGGATCAGAGGTTTCAGTTCCAAACCAGGAGGAAATACAACGTATTCTTGATGAAATACGCATTTATGGCGCAGGTACGCATAAAACGGGTTCAGACCATGAGCATATGAACAAGCTCATCACATGGTACAGCCGCAGACTGACCAGAAGCAACCTGCCAGATGCAGACACACAGAACGCTGAAAATTGCGTTGCACTTTCAGACCCTATAATACGCGCGTATCTTTCTCCGTGTAGGAATTGTAAGAATTGTGGATATGACTGCCAAGGTAAAGGTTATATAACACAGGCAGTGATAGAAACGAGTAAAATCCGCGGGCCATGTGAGCCGGTGGATATCACGAAAATAGCAAAGGAGTATTTTACATATGAGCAAGCAGGATGAAAAAAAGTTGTATGAACAACAGGAAAACAGGATATTAGCGCAGTCAGACGCATTTATTTCCCTTCTTACAAAGCGAGGGATTCTTGGAGACCAAAAAATTGATGATGAGAAAGTGCGTGCTGCTCAAAAGGAGAAAAAGCGAAATGCTTATCACAATACCCAGATGCTCCTCAAGAATTACCGGAAGATGGTCTGGGTGTTTAGTTGTTACCCAGAGGAGATTTTGCAGGAGCTGGAGGCCCCGTTTGAAAGCTTTGACCGAATGGTGGACAGGCTGGATCTGGAGATGGCTATTGGGAACAAACGGATGGAGAGCCGTCTGGAGGCAGCGGCAAGGTCAAGATTGCTTCTGGATCGGTTTAACGAAGCGATGGCAGTTCTCCGCAAGGAGCCGACACGGGGCGAAAAGTTGTATCAGCTGATCTATACGGCCTATCTGGCACCAGAAAAGCTGAAACTGGAGGAGATTCTGTTTCGGCTGGACTTGTCACAGAGGCACTATTACAGGCTTCGTGAGCAGGCAATCTCCATTCTTTCCATTCGCCTGTGGTCAGCTCCAAGTGAGGATGTGGATGTATGGCTGGAGCTTCTGACGCTTTTTGAACATTTGGAATGACAAATTCAGGGTGAATAAATTGGCACAAAAATGGCATAAGTTCTGCCGATGACAGGGGAATAAAGCCGTGCTATACTTGTATCATCCCAAACTGGGATTGGGCAGACAAAGATGCCGTTTCTAAAGCTGAAATGCTTTGAGAAGCGGCATTTTTTATTGCCTAAAATCAAAAAAGGAGCTTCCTGTATAATTCAAATATAGGGAATTCCAAGAAAGAAGGTTGAG
>NZ_JAWYAJ010000168.1:0-10838 GCF_034124845.1 Robinsoniella sp. | reverse complement strand
ATCTGCTTGTATTATCCGATTCAGGGAATGGATACTTAAAAGATCTTTTACAAGAATATGATCGTGAGACAGGAAAAATTGTAAAGGAGTTAAATTTACGTCCGCTGTTCAAGAAGTCTGGGTATGTTAACAAAGCAGACTGGGCACATACAAATACTCTTTCTTATGATAAAGAAACAGATTCCATTATTGTCAATCCCAGAAATCTGCATTCTGCAGTTAAAATTAACTGGAGCACAGACGAAATAGAATGGATTTTAGGGGATCCGAAATTCTGGGAAGGTACGGGATTAGAAGATAAGGTTCTGCAGCCTGAGGGTGATATTCAATGGCATTATCAGCCACATACGGTGTATCAGCTGGAGGAAGATATAGACAATGATCCGAATACTATACATGTAATGCTGTTTGATAATCACAATGATAAGAACCGAAAAGTGGAAGGCTTTGAAAAGACAGGCAATTCATATGTAAAATTATATACCATTGATCCGGAAAAGATGACAGTTAAACAGGATCATATTTACGAATGTGACTATTCACCGGTTACATCAAATTACCTATTAGATTATGAAAATAAAAGGGTGTTTGCGGCGTCTGCATATTCAGGTAGTAAAAAGACAGGGCTTTATGGAACTGTTACAGAGTATGATTTTGATAGTGAAGAAGTATTAAACCAATATAAAATTAATCATAATTATTATCGGGCATATAATATAGATTTGGATTTTAGCAGTTGTTTGCAGAAAGTTAATGTCGAGGACACATACTTAAAGGGGCAGATGAGATTCCCGGTTAAAGTAGATGCGAAAGTGGATAAACCCAAAAGAAATTTAAAGGCCGATTCAAAAGCGCAGATCAGTATGGCGATGTTAAAAGATTTATTGTTGTTTACAGCTAAAAATCATAGTTATACACAAGTTATATTTTCCGGTCAAAATAACACATATATCTATGATATTTCAGATATAAAGGTAAGATTTGAGTATTCCTTTGTTTATGCAATACCCATCCCGTTAACAGAATTTGCAGATGATACATATAACATATATATTATGTGCCAGGATGAGTATTTTAATTTAAATCAGTCCATAACTATTTCTTAGCAGGAGGAGAAAATGAAAAGAAAATTAGTAATGTTGGGGATATTAACAGGGGCATTGTGCCTGACAACAGCCTGCAGCAGCAAAAGTACACCTACTCAGGAGACACCGGCTGCGGCGGAAACACAGGAGTCCAAAACAACGGAAGCAACACAGACGGAAACGACTCAGACAGATACTGCAGCGGCAACGGAGAAGGACAGCGAAGCGGAGACTGAGGTGAAAGAATCATCGGATTTACAAACAGTTGCGTTAGTGGACAATCTGGCTGAACAGGCAAAGGTTGACGAGCAGCTTATGGCGGAAGTACAGAACGGCTATACCATTGAAGAACCTTTTGTTGTGGTTAATCCCTATGGAAACGCTCCGTTAACGGCTGTGGCTATCTTTAATACGGAAGAAGCTACCGGAGTAAAACTTTTAGTAAAGGGAGATCAGGAGCAGGATAATATAGAAGGAACCTTTGGAAAAGAGACTACTCATATTATACCCATCTATGGACTGTATGCCGGAAGGGATAATGAGGTTACGCTTACCCTGGATGATGGAACAGAGAAAACCCTGACAGTTACAACAGAAGCGTTAGAAACTTCTATCGGAAACAAGGCAGAAGTAACAACACTGGATGATACGGCTTATGATTTTTCAAAGCTTACCTTTGCATCCGGCGGCGGAGCGAATGAAATCGCAGCATATGACAGCAAAGGTGATATCAGATGGTATATGAAGATTTCCGGGCTTCCGTTTAAGCAGCTTTCCAATGGGCATTTTATGGCGCTGACGGACACCCTGATTCATCCGTTATACTATATGTCCGGACTCACAGAATTTGATCTGTCAGGAAAAATCTATAATGAATATAGTATCCCGGGCGGATCCCATCATGCAATGTTTGAAATGTCAAACGGCAATCTGCTGGTTGGAAGCTGTAGTACGGATTTTTCCAAAGTGGAAGACCGGATTGTAGAGTTAGACAGAACCACTGGAGAAGTGGTATGGGAACTTCAGCTGGAAGATATTCTGAATCCGGAAGACGGCGGTTCCTTGAACCGGACAGAAGAAGACTGGTTCCATAATAACGCGCTGTGGTATGACGAGGCAACCGATACCATTTTACTATCCGGACGTCACGTAGATGCAGTAATCGGTGTAAATAAAACCGATAAAACGTTAAGCTGGGTTATGGGTAATCCCGATGGCTGGACTACGGTTGACTCCAAATACTTCTTTACACCAGTAGGAGAAAACTTTGAATGGCAGTATGCACAGCATAATGTTACCATGCTTCCAAATGTAGATGTAATGGTATTTGATAACGGTGATTCCAGTTCTAAGGCAACGAATCCGGATGCGGCTGTATCTGGTGACCAGGTATATTCCAGAGCAGTTGTATATCGCTTGAACACGGCGGATATGACAATTGAACAGGTTTGGGAATATGGAAAGGAAAGAGGTGCTGAGTGGTATTCTTCCTTTATCAGCGGTGCTGATTATATCGGAGAGAACGATTACTGGATAACATCGGGTGGAAATATGTTTGACACCAAAAATAATACTTATGATGTATCTCCTATGAATCAGCTCTCTGGAAATGTTACAAAACAGGCATACATCAATGAGGTAAAGGATAATAAGCTGGTATTTGAAATGGTAATACCAGGTCTTGTTTACCGAAGTATCAGAGTTTCCATGTATCAGGAAAACAACCCATAT
The DNA here is from genome assembly GCF_034124845.1 of Robinsoniella sp. NCBI lineage: Bacteria > Bacillati > Bacillota > Clostridia > Lachnospirales > Lachnospiraceae > Robinsoniella > Robinsoniella sp. The sequence continues at coordinate 8,022 of NZ_JAWYAJ010000168.1, read as the reverse complement.
CTGGATCTGACTGCGAAGGGACAGTGGCTTGGAGATCTGGGTGTTACCCAGACTGCAGAGCAGGAAGTCAATTGTGAAGATGCAGTGGCAGGAGATGCATCCTGGAGCATTGTTCAGAAACCTTTTGGTATGATGTTCAGTGGAATTCTGACCAGTAAAAATGAAGAAGTTCAACCTGGCTTTGTAGTATTGAAAGACGAAGAAGGAAATCAGAAGGTATATACTTTAGGACAGATGCCTGTAAAGCAGGATGATGGTTCTACACTTTTAAATATGTCTGCAACAGTTTCCGGGAAAGGGCTGGAAGGCAAGACATATCATGTCTATATTCAGACGGATGGCAATGTATACGATACTGGATACCAGGTGAAATTTTAGTATGAAGCAGACAAAGAGTATATGCCTACTTTAGGTAATATACTCTTTGCTATTTTTATGGGGTGAAAACGATGAAGCATAAATTTATCAGAAATAAGCTGTGTATCATTACCGTAGTAGCTGCATTAGGCATTTCCGGCTGCTCCACTGCAAAAAGGGACAGCAAAGCGTCAGATAAGGCGGGACAGCAGGAGAACAACCGAAGGGGAATATACAGATGAACAAAAAGAGCAGTTCATTGACACGAGAACCAATAAAAAAGAAAAAGGTCCCCAGCTGGTAAAGTATAAAATTGATAAACAGGAAATCACGCTGATCCAGGGAAACGATAAAACCGGGGAAAACATAACAACAGATATTCCGTTGGTCATGAGTCTGGAAGAAAATACATATCAGGTTGATCTAATGATTCAGGACGAACTTGAGTCCGGTAACTATACATTTGAAGAACCTTTCGTTGTCCAGAATCCTTATCAGAATGCACCACTCACTGCTTTGGTGGTTTACACCGGAGACCAGGAGGCTTCGGTAAGGGTTACGGTGAAAGGAAAAGACGAAGAAAATAATATCGTTGATACTTTAGACGCAGCTACTCAGCATAAAGTACCCATTGTCGGCTTGTACGCAGATACGGATAATGAGGTACTGCTGGAAGAACTGGATGCTGACGGCAAGGTAATAAAATCAAACACAATTAATATAGAAACGGAATCTCTTCCTGATGAACTTAAGGATGTCGTGAAATTAGAAGAAAAGATGACTGTTTCTGCAATGGGATTAATGATTGTAACGGGGGGAGCAGCACCTTACCTCTATGGTTTTGATTCCAATGGGGATATCAGGTGGTACCTTCTGAATAAGCCGGGTGCTACTTTTGGAGGATATCCCCTTACCAATGGACATTTTCTGATCGAATCAGAAGATACGTTAATGCCCACTTGCGGTAAGCCAAGATCGGCACAGTTCCATGAAATTGATCTAACAGGAAGGGTATACCAGGACTATTTCTTTAATTCAGGCTCACATCATGAGATTAAAGAAAAAGAAACGGATGGCAATTTACTTGTATTATCTGATTCCGGGGCGGGTTATGTACAGGATTTACTTCAGGAGTATGACAGAAAAACAGGGGAGATCGTAAAAGAACTGGACTTAAAAGAACTGTTTAAAGATAGCGGATATGTCAGTAAATCTGACTGGGCCCATACCAATACGTTTTCTTATGACGATAAAACAGATTCTGTAATCGTAAATCCCAGGAATCTTCATTCTGCGATAAAGATTAACTGGAGCACAAATGAAATTGAATGGATTCTTGGGAACCCCAGATTCTGGGAAGGAACCGGTCTGGAAGATAAGGTATTGCAGACGGAGGGAGATATTCAGTGGCACTATCAGCCACATACAGTCTACCAGTTGGATGAAGACCTGGACGGAAATCCAGATACAATTCATGTGATGATGTTTGATAATCATAATGCTTCGAATCGAAATGTAGATTATTTTGATGATACCGGTTTTTCTTATGTAAAATCATATACTATAGATCCTCAGAAAATGACGGTTGTGCAGGATCACGTGTACGAATGTGACTATTCTAATGTGACCTCTAATTTTCTGTTTGACGGGGCCATGAGCCGTGTATTTGCTGTATGTGCACATACTGGGAATTCGGACAGCGGCTTCTATGGAAGGGTCATAGAATATGATTATGAAAGCGGAGAAAAGTTGAATCAGTACTATATTGACCACAACTTCTATCGAAGCTATTCCATAAAAGTTGATTTAAACAGTTGTATTGACGATGTAAATGTAACGGATTTTTATTTAAAAGGAACCCTTCGAATACCGGTAGAAGTAAACGAGAAGGCAGAACCACCCACAGACATCCTTTCATCCGATGAAATGAAAGAGATGAGTGTCGCCCTCTATAAAGATATTCTGCTGTTCAGAGCCCGGAATCATGCTTTTACCCAGGTTATTTTGGCCGGAAAAGATCAGACATACGTTTATGACATTTCCGATCTGAAAACCAAGTCAGAGACTGACTTTGTGTATTCCGTTCCAATTCCTCTGGGTAAGCTGGCGCCCGATGAATATGAGATTTATGTCATGTGGCAGGAGCGGTATGTATCAATTGATCAGTCATTTACTATAAAATAACTAAGAAAGGGAAACTTAACTAAAGGGTTTCCCTTTCTTTTTATCATTTTTCCCAAAACTTCATCCCTTCTTCATAAGGAATCGTAAATTCAATTATACCACTGGAATAGGGAGCAATGTCATATTGCTGAAAATAGATTACAATACCTTCCGGCGTTAAATAAAAATTATCCGGAGAGAAGGAGATCGCTACATTTTGTTCGTGATTTTTGAAATAATCCGGATGGGAAACAGAACTTTCCAACTGCTTGCTGATCATTTCATTGATCCGGTTACGAACATAGCTTTTATAATCGCTTCCCGGTTCAAAGAAATCCTTCAGGTGGATCAAATGTCCGGTATTTAAGTTCCAGGTGTTGGAGTAGCGCAGAGTAGAACCGTGAGCTCCGCCGGTAAACATATAATGATCAAAATAGAGACTCAGAATACAGTCTTCATTGAATGTTACTTTATACCGGATATCTACCTCGTCCGGAAGAAAAGGGTATCCGTGTGTCTTTGTGTACTGCAGCTGCATTGAGGCTTCCTTAAACAAATTGGTGCGGCACTCATTTTCATAGACACTGGCCCTTGTTACATAATATTTATTAATTTTGATGAGCGCTTCATTGTTACATCCGTTTTTTAGCTGCGGGTAATTAATTGTATAAGATAGAACAGGAGTATTTTCAAAATATAGGGTATCTTCCAGTAAAAAGTCTTCCACAGTAACCATTTTTCCAACTCATTCATTTTTTTCTATTATATGAGAAAATATAGCTTTTGATAAAAATTCAGGGACATTCCAGTAGAAAAGAATGGAAACTTTCGAATAGAGTAACCGGATTTAGGGCCCCAAATTTGATTGAAACGCTGGAATCCACAGATAAAAACAGGACAGGGAGCAGATTTTACAAAGATTTTACACTACATTTTCTCTGATTCATGTAAAATACAGACAGGCAGGAAAATATATTTAAGATATTCAACCATGGAATATTGTAGTTTTTCTACAAAGTCCAGAGCGTGCTTAAAATTCATTTCTGCTACTGCAGCCTCACTTTGCGGCAGATGTGCCCCAAATTCAGAATACGTATTTTACGACGAGGTTTATTATGCGGGACAAATCTCCCACAGATTGTGATATGCATCTTGTGATAGGTATGAGTCAGAAAGCAATTTTAAAATACACTCCAGGAAGAAGGTATCAGTATGCGTTTAGAAGAAACAATCAGTTTTCGTATTGAAGAGGTGTATGCATCTCTGCGGACATCAGAGAAGCGGACGGCAGATTATGTATTAGGGTCATTAGACCGGGTTGGAAAAATGTCTCTTACAGATTTGTCAAAAAATGCGGGGGTAAGCCAGCCCACGATTCTGCGTTTTGTGAAAGCTTTGGGATTTAATGGATTCCGGGAATTTAAGTATGCCGTTGTGGAAGAGATGGCACAGGATGTGAAGGCGCCGTCAGACGGGATATCAGCCATGTACGGGTATCGGCTGAATGCGTCTGATTCTGTGGATAAGGTTCCGGCAAAAACAATCGCTACCACGATCAAGGTGATGGAAAATACGCTGAAATGTATATCAACAGCAAAATACAGCCAGGTGGTGGACCTTATCGCCAATGCAGACTTAATAGATGTCTACGGCGTGGAAAATTCAGGAACCACCGTCAGTGACCTGTATACAAAGCTTCTCTATTTGGGGTTGAAATGCCGCAGCTTTAACGACTATTATCTGCAGAGAATCTGTGCCAGCAACTTAACCCAAAAAGACGTGGCAATTGGAATCTCTTATTCCGGCAGTTCCAAAGATACGGTAGATGTTATGCGGATCGCAAAAAAAAGCGGGGCAAAGACCATCGTCATCACTAACTTTGAAAATGCCCTGATCAGTAAATATGCGGATATTACCCTGTGCACCACCCATGATCAGTTACTATATGGAGATGCCATCTTTTCCAGGGCGTCCCAGCTGGCATTGGTGGATATGATTTATCTTGGAATAATTTTAAGCGATTATGATAAATATGCCAGACAGCTGGATAAGAGCGGACGCATTATTCGTGATAAAGCCTATGATGCGTAAATCAGATACCGTCAGGTGCCGGTAAACATTCTTGAAATCTCCGGGATAGTTTCGGAAAGCCTCTGTGAAAAACAAGTTGAAGCATAAATTAGGAACTGTGATTTTTGTAGAAAAACTACAAAGATATGGTTCCTTTTTTGTACCTATTTTACAATAACTTTACAAAGAATTGAACTGGATTTTATTGTTATTTGGCGAGTGCATTGCTATAATGGCGGTGTTCAAAGGAAATCAGTGTTGAAAAGTAAAGGAGTATTGTAATGTTAAAATTAGATCAGGTAAATAAGTCCTATGATGGAGTCAGTATTTTGAAGGATATCAGTTTAGAAATAGAGGATGGCCAGATTGTTTCAATCCTGGGACCGTCCGGATGCGGAAAAACAACGCTTTTAAATTTAATTCTGGGAATTACCGATGTGGATAACGGAAGAATTATTTTTAACGATGTGGACATTACCTATGTACCGATGGAAGAGCGCGGATTCAATATTGTATTTCAGGATTATGCGCTGTTCCCCAACCTGAATGTATATAAGAACATTACATACGGTTTAAAAAATAAGCCGCTGATCGCTTCTAAAAATGAAGTGGAGGAATTAATCGACCTGCTGGGGCTCAGGGAGCATCTGTCAAAGAAGATTGATCAGCTCTCAGGCGGTCAGAAACAGAGGGTGGCTCTGGCGAGGACCATGGTAATGAAACCAAAGATTCTGTTACTGGATGAGCCGCTGAGTGCCTTAGACGGGGTAATTAAGGAATCCATTAAGGAAAGAATCAAAACCATTGCAAAAGAATACCATCTTACAACGATTATCGTAACCCATGATCCGGAAGAAGCGCTGACATTGTCAGACCGTGTACTGATCGTGAATGAAGGCGGTATTTCCCAGTATGGCAAACCGGAGGATATTATTCAGAAACCGGAAAATGATTTTGTGAAAAACTTCATATTAAATCAGTTAGAAATTAAGAGAAATAATATTTTTACTTTATTCCAAATGCCGGGTAAAAACAATTTCGTTTCACAGGCGGTATAGGGTTATGAAAAAGAATAAAGAAGTTAAAGTTGTATTTATTCTGCTGGCACTGCTTTTTGTGATCTTTCTGGCAGTACCGGTTGTACAGCTTTTATTAAAGTCCATCCTGGGCGGTTCCGGTATCAGCCTGGAATATTATAAGGCAGTGTTTACCGGCAGGGGATTTGGAAAAGCCGTGGGAAACAGCTTTTTGATTGCGGGAGTCAGTGCTTCTGTCACAACGCTGCTGGCATTTTTTATGGCATATACCATTCACTATACCAATATTGCATCATTTTATAAGAAAATTATTAGAGGAGTAGCAGTTTTACCCATGCTACTGCCGACGATTACATACGGATTTGCCATTATCTATTCGTTTGGTAAACAGGGACTTCTCACTAAACTGTTTGGAACACAGCTATTTGAAATATATGGATTTAACGGACTTCTGTTAGGATATGTGATATATACACTTCCCATTTCTTTTATGCTGATTGACAATACGATGCGGTTTATAGATAAAAAATATATGATAGTATCCAGAATCATGGGTGACAATGGTCTGTCCACCTTTTGGATTACGGTTGTAAGGCCATTGCTTGGGACTTTGGCGGCATCTTTTATCCAGTCGTTTTTCCTTTGTTTTACGGATTTTGGAATACCGGCATCGGTAGGCGGGGAATTTGATGTAATCGCAAGTGTGCTGTATAACCAGATGCTTGGAAGCATTCCGGATTTCAACAAAGGAGCAGTAGTTGCGGTAGTGATGCTGGTTCCTTCCATTGTCAGTATCCTGGTTCTGCATTATTTGGAAAAATATAATGTCCGGTACAATAAAATATCTGCAATTGAGATTAAAAGAAACATAAAGCGGGATGCAGCATGCGGAATTATCAGCGGAATCTTTATGCTCTGCATTGTATCCATATTCCTGGTAATATTTATCGTTCCATTCGTGGAAGAATGGCCTTATAATATACAGTTTACACTGAAAAATATTCAGAATGTTCTGTCAGATCCAAATCTGTCGAATGTATATACGAATTCTTTATTTGTAGCTGTGATTACAGCAGTCTGCGGGACACTGACAGCCTATGGGGCTGCACTGGTTACAGCCAGGAGTACCATTAACAACAAATTAAAAAGCGTAATCGAGAGCATAGCCCTCATTACAAATACCATTCCCGGGATGGTTTTGGGCCTTGCATTTCTGTTTGCATTTTCAGGAAGCAGCCTGCAGAATACATTTTTTATCATTATAATTTGTAACATCGTTCATTTCTTCTCCACACCCTACTTAATGATGAAGAATTCTCTGACAAAAATGAATGCCTCCTGGGAAACAACTGCGAAACTCATGGGCGATAACTGGATTAAAACGGTCATCCGGATTGTAACGCCCAATGCAGTTTCCACAATACTGGAAGTTTTCAGTTACTATTTTATTAATGCCATGGTGACAATCAGTGCGGTTATTTTTATTGCTGGAGCCCGGACGATGGTAATCACCACTAAAATCAAAGAATTACAGCACTATGCAAAATTTAATGAAATCTTTGTACTTTCGCTGTTAATTTTATTTACCAATATTGTTGGAAAAATTTTATTTAAGTGGCTTGCTAGTGCTACATCCAGTCAGAAATCATAGCAGCATTGCTGCTGCTATGGTTTCTGGAAGGATGGAGTACTGGTCGCAAACAAAGAAATTCTAAAGGAGAATAATATTATGAAAAGATGGAAAAGAGCAACAGCTGCACTAATGGCAGGAGTAATTCTGGCATCGGGAACCTTAATGGCAGGGTGCGGTAAGAAGAATGATCAGGTAATTATTTATTCCAATGCGGATGATGAGGCTATGACAGCTATGAAAAACGCCCTGGATAACAACGGATTCAAAGACAAATACATACTGCAGTCATTTGGAACATCCGAACTTGGAGGTAAGCTTCTGGCAGAAGGAACCAATATAGAAGCAGATTTAATAACCATGAGTTCTTTCTACATTGACAGTGCACAACAGCAAAACAGCATGTTCAAAGATCTGACATTTGACCATAAGACATTAACCGAGTACCCTTCCTATTATACCCCTATTACAGCTCAGGAAGGTGCGATCATCGTAAATGCGGAATTGATGAAAGAAAAAAATCTTCCCATGCCAAAGTCCTTAAAAGACCTTGCAGATCCCCAGTATAAGGATATGGTTTCGGTAACGGATATCATGTCATCTTCCACCGCATGGCTGCTGATCCAGGCGCTGGTATCGGCATATGGTGAAGATGGGGCAAAAGATGTGCTGACTAAGATTTACGAAAATGCGGGACCTCATATTGAAGACTCCGGTTCAGGACCAATCAAAAAAGTGCGTGCAGGTGAAGTCGCTATTGGATTT
>NZ_JAWYAJ010000167.1:0-4331 GCF_034124845.1 Robinsoniella sp. | reverse complement strand
GCTGAGCGGGGGACAGCGGGCCAAGGTAATTTTGGCAAAATTATTGTTAGCTAAGCCGGAGGTTCTTCTTTTGGATGAGCCGACTAACTTTCTGGATAAAGAGCATGTGGATTGGCTGTCTGAGTTTCTGTGCAGCTTTGAAGGGGCATATGTGGTGGTATCCCATGATTTTGAATTTTTAGAGAAAGTAACTACGGGAATTCTAGATATAGAATTTGGTACAGTGCGTAAATACAATGGAAGCTACCTGAAGTTCCTGGATCAGAAGGTACATCTCAGAGAGGATTATATCCGTCAGTATCATGCACAGCAGCGGAAAATTGAAAAGACGGAAGCGTATATCCGAAAAAATAAAGCCGGAGTAAATGCAAAAATGGCAAGGGGAAGGCAGAAACAACTGGACCGTCTGGAGCGTATTGCACCGCCCAACTTTACTACTAAGCCTGTGATACAGTTTCAGGAGACGGAGATCTCTCCTGGCAAGGCGCTTACGGTTTCCAATCTGGAAATCGGATATTATTATCCGCTGTTGTCTAAAATCAGTTTTGTTGTCAACGGTGGACAGAAGCTTGTAATTACCGGATTTAACGGAATCGGCAAATCCACGCTGTTAAAGACATTGATTGGAAAAATACCTAAATTAGCAGGCGGTTTCAAGTTTTTAGACCAGGTAAAGATTGGATATTATGAACAGGATCTGAGGTGGGAAGATCCAAACAGAACCCCGCTTCAGATTATTTCAGATCGGTATCCATCAATGAAAAATAAAGAAGTTCGTAAGGCACTGGCACGTTGTGGAGTAAAAGAAGAACATGTGCTTAGGGGGATTGAATCTTTAAGCGGCGGTGAGCAGTCTAAGGTTAAGCTTTGCAGACTTCTCCTATCCCCGTGTAATTTTCTGATTATGGATGAACCAACAAACCATCTGGATCAGGATGCCAAAGAAGCGCTGAAAGAAGCCCTGATGAAATTTGAAGGAAGTGTCATTCTGGTTTCCCATGAGGAAAAATTTTACAGGGGATGGACCGATAAAATACTGGATATTGAAAAAGAGATTTTGTGAAAAAGAATGTCCCATTTACAGGTAAGTATGTTATAATTAGTAGGCATATGGCAGACTATAAAAGCGGATATTTTAAGGAGAAGGCATAAATGGCGAAGTGGGATTCTGAACGTATTGTAGATAATATGGATGCATTTGTCTATGCGGTACGTTGTGATACACATCAGTTTTTATATACAAATAGAGTGTTAAGGGAGAAATTTCCGAATTTACAAAAGGATATCACCTGCCATAAATTATTTTTTGGCAGTGAAGAGGTCTGCAGCGATTGTCCGGCGGAGAAAATCGGGCATGGAAAGAAGAATGTACGGTCTGTTATGTGGATGGAAAACCTGCAGCAGTGGCTTCAGCTGGATTATAGTGATTATCAGGATGAAGAACTGGGAAAGTGCGTTATATGTACCGGTGTTGATATTACCAGTGTAAAAGAGTCTGTCCGCATGACCAGAACCGTTCTGGATGGGATTCATGCGGCGGCATATACGGTCAGGATGGAAGACTTCAGGATCAGTTTTATCAATCAGGAACTGCGCAATATGCTGCCGGATATTCAGGAAAATGATTACTGTTATCAGGCACTTTGGGATAATCAGAAACCCTGCAGCCATTGCCCGATACCCCATCTGAATGCGGAGAATCCCAGCTGGAAAATGGAGATATATAATGAAAAACTGAAAAAACATCTGAGTATTGACAGTGTAAGAGTAATTGGCTCTGATGCAAAGCCGGTGGCTATTTTTACTGGTTACGATATTTCCAAACGCATAGTTTATGAAAATCAGCTGAAAGCTGCGGTAGTTAATGATATGCAGCTAGGGATTAAAAACAGGACGGCATTTATGGAAGATCTGTCTTTCATGTTCCGAAAAGGAGAAAGCGGCTGTGTCTGTATTTTAAATATGAAAAATTTTAATAATTATAATCTTGTCTTTGGAAGGCATCAGGGGGACGAACTTCTGAAATTGTTAGTGAAGAGATGTGCTGACATATTCCCGGTGGAACAGTTATACCGTGTCGGTGGAGCGAAATTTGCATTTCTGGCATCCTGTGAGCGGCAATGTGAAGTGATCCGGGAGAAAATTGTCAGTGCTGTTCATAGTGAGGCACATAAAACAAGTCAGAATTTCCGGCTGTTTATAGATGTAGTTTTAATCGAGTTTCCTCAATATGCATGGAATCCTGAAATGGTGATACATAATGCGGAGTACATGCTGTCTAAGGCAAAGAAAACGGAGTCCAGCGAAGTACTGTATTTTAGAAAATCGGAACAGTTGCAATTGGAGAGAAAGAACCTGATTGCAGGAGTTATTCGTGAAAAGGCGGCAGAAAGATCTTTTGAAGTATTTTATCAGCCTATTTATGGGGTAGAATCTGGCAGATATACAAAGTGTGAAGCACTTTTAAGGATGAAGGATCAAAAGCTGGGCTGGATTCCGCCGACAGAATTTATCCCCATCGCAGAGCAGAGCGGGTTGATTAATCAGCTTGGGGCGTTTGTTTTAGAAGCAGCATGTAAGATGATTGCCCACAGGGAAAAAAGGAAGCTTTTGCCTATACAGATTAATGTGAATGTGTCTACGGTGCAATTTTCCAAAAGCACCTTTTATGACGATGTGACACATGTAATTCAAAAATATCATATAGATCCTTCACTGATCCAGCTGGAAGTTACCGAGAGCATTATTATTAATTCTTTTGAATATATCATAAATATTATGCGGCGGTTAATCGAGTTTGGAGTATCCTTTGCCATTGATGATTTTGGAACGGGGTATTCCAGCCTGAGCTATATCGGAACCCTTCCGGTAGAAAGCATTAAATTAGACAAAAGTTTTGTAGATAAGATAGCAGAATCAGAAGTTTATCTTCTGATTGTGAAAAATGTAATAGAAATTGCAAGGGGATTGCAGTTTCAAATTGTGGCAGAAGGAGTGGAAAGCAGAAAACAATATGAGATATTGAAGCGCCTGGATTGTGATTATATTCAGGGTTATTATTTTTCCACTCCTCTGCCGCCTGAAGAATTTGAACAGTTTTTAGAGAACGAAACGGTTCATGTGTAAATTCGTGAAATGTTTTGTAATAAAGAACATTTTATTATAAGGTCATTTTTATTTCAAAAGCTCCTTATATTCCGGATGTTTGGAAAACCAGTTCTGGGCATAGGAGCAGGTGAGCACCGCTTTTTTCTTTTCACAGCGGAGGTGTTCAGCAAGAGCCAGCATAAGCTGACCGGCAATGCCCTGGCCCTGAAGGGATTCATCGACGAAGGTATGGTTTACCTCAACGGTATTTTCGTCTATATCAGGAAAAGTAACTTCTGCCAGCATCTTTTGACTGGTGGTATTGTGTAAGGAAATTTGATTTTTCTGAAACGTAAAGTTCATGATAATTGCACTCCTTTCCAGATCATGCTGGATCATCTGCTTTGGTTGCAGCCCACTGTGCCTCTGCTTTAAAGGTGCACGTCAGGCACTTTGTGCAAAGTCATTATGCAATGCCATATTTACAGAAAGTATGATCAAACACGCTCTTGAGATCAATGTTTGTAAATCAAAGGTATCAATATTATGTACAGAAGTTTAGCATAGAATACATGGAAAAGCAACAAGGTGGAGATAGATATGTTAAAAAAGAAAGCGATCATTTTTTGGGGAATACTGATTATTTTATTTCAGTTCCCGGTTACGGTTTATGCGTCCCAGAATGTGGACAGGGGAGTGGATTATATCAAAGGACGTCCACTCACAGAAGCTGAAATCCAGGCTCAAAGGGAGATGGAGCCAGAATTAAAGGAACTGGCGCCTTACAATATACCGGAGAGCGAAAGTTCGGCGGCGCCCAGAGCAAGAATGGCGCTTCCAACAGCTTATGATTCCAGAAATAGGGGATATATCACTTCGGTAAAAGATCAGAATCCATGGGGAGCCTGCTGGGCATTTGCATTCCAGGGAACGCTGGGAGCTTCCTTAATAAAAGATGGGTGGAGTGCCGGACTGGATTTATCTGAACAGCACCTGGGATACTTTACCTATTACCGGACGGCAGATTTATTTGGGAACACGGCAGGCGATCAGGTACAGATTTACCTCAGGCAGAATGTGGACAAGGGGTATCTGGATTTTGGCGGAAATGCTCAGTGGGCTGTGATGGCTATGAGCAGCTGGACAGGTGCGGCGGATGAATCGGTATCGGTTTATCCAAGAACTTCGGCATCCATGCGGCCATTAAATAATGCAGTTGCCTATCAGGATATAGTGCATTTGCA
>NZ_JAWYAJ010000166.1:0-11303 GCF_034124845.1 Robinsoniella sp. | reverse complement strand
GATGAGATGCGTCATCGTAAAGAAAATATAGAAGCAAATGCAAAGGTTGCCGATTTAGAAATGAGAGTCGATAATTTGGAAAAAGCATTTAAGGCATCATAACCTAACAATAACATATACAAGTGTAAAGTCTATTGAATTATCAAGGGCTTTGCACTTTTTTAATGGAGGTACAACTATGTCAAGCTATTTTTCCATTGACTGGACTCACCTATATTTTTAGTGACCTGTTCAGGAAAAACTTCTCCTCCTAACTATTGACGAAGGTATTATTCTCCATTATACTTAAAGAAATAAAATACCACAAAGAGTATATTAAAGGCGGTACATCTGACTATGATCGGAATCTATTTTAGCGGCACAGGCAATACAAGACATTGCGTAGAAATATTTGTAAAAGAATATGACCCTCAGGCAATCGTTTATTCGATTGAAGACAGCAGGCTGCCAGAAATAATCCGCCGTGAAACAGAGATTGTATTTGGCTATGCCACACAGTACAGTAGCATACCGAAAATTATGCGTGATTTTATTATTCATAATCAGGTGTTATGGCAGGACAAAAAAGTTTTCATCCTGGCCACAATGAGAATATTCAGTGGAGACGGTTCCGGCGTATTGGCAAGACTGCTGAAAGCTTATGGCGCAACGGTAACCGGCGGTTTACACTTAAAAATGCCGGACAGTATCAGTGATGAAAAAGTTTTGAAAACATCATTGGAAAAGAACAGACGGCTTGTAACAGAATCAGAAGAAAAAATAAAAAAAGCGGTACAAAAATTACAGATGGGCAAACCACCGCAAGAGGGATTAGGTCCTTTCAGTCATCTCGCCGGACTGTTAGGGCAACGGCTGTACTTTTACAATAAAACAAAACGCTATACAGACCGGCTTATCATTCATTCCCAAAAATGTATCGGATGCGGTAAATGTATAAAGTTGTGCCCCCTGAAAAACATCGTGATGGAAAATGGAATTGCCAGATCCGGAAATCAGTGTACTATGTGCTATCGTTGTATAAATCATTGTCCAAAGCAGGCAATTACGCTACTGGGAAAGCGCGTATATGAACAAAGCAGGATAGAAAAATATCTCTGAATGCGTCAATGAATCTAAAATCGTAATTCCTATGATCCAAAAATAAAAAAGTGGAGGTTAGTCTTTATGTATGCTTTACTTATTTTAAATCTGATCATACCCTTTGTTATGATTCTCACAGCTTCTATTTTGAAAAAACACCCTGTTTCAGATATGGACACTCATAACGGGTACGACACGCCTGCCTCCCGCAAAACTCAGGAACACTGGGATTATGCACAGCGCATTGCACCTGATATATTCATATCTCTTGGAAAACGTTCCTTTTTAATAGAATTTGTCATCAGTATCTTTTCATTATTATTCAAACTTGACGTGAATTTATCCATCACCATAGGTTTGGTTGCAGGCTTATTTTTCCTGCTTGCAGGATTTTATAAGACTGATCAGAGAATTCATAATAAAATGGATTGATTCATGGTACATCAAGGATTAAATTACTTCTACTTAAAAAAATAATTATAAGAATACAAACTATACTGAATATTATTATTTCTGTACGATACTGAATTGCAAATGATGCATCCATCTTTTCCAAACATTTTATTCAGTTCCAAAATATATAAATATTTATTTCTTTCTGACATATATTTATATTTTTTTACTAATTTTTGCAAACCATTTCTTTTATAATTATATAAAATTTAAAATAGAAATACCGATTATTGCTTAAACACTAGGTTTATCAACGATAACTAAGGATATAGAAGTCAAATTTACCACAGATTTACCATTTATGAAAGAGCTTTGATATGACACTATGATAAATATACAAAACCGTAGATTTTATGTAATGCACAATGATGCGATACAACCTACGGTTTTCTTCATTAAATTTATATCCGACACCCCAAACGGTCAGTATGTATTGTGGGTTTATAACAAGTCAAATTCTTTCGCAGTTAGATATGTGACTTGCCCTTTGTCGTTAGTAAAGGTTCGAGTAAATGGGTCTAAATGAAACCCGTTAGCAGATTGCTTTATAAATGTAGGTGAAGTCGAGAGCTTAGAAGATAGCCAATCAATGGTTTGCTTGTATATTTGTTCTTCATTTTCTGTAAATTCAACTATTAAAATTTTAATATATTATCCCTGCCTTTCAACCATCACATTTAGCGATATTATATTACTTTTATAGAACTTTGCTATATAACAAGCACTGTAATTCAACAGTTTTATTTCCTAAATTCATTATAATGTCCTTTTCTCCCACACGTTCAAATCCTCTATGCTCATAGAATTGATAAGTACACCCACTATCCGTATATAAATATATCTTCTTACCTTTAAGTCTCTTTTCAAATTCATGTAGTAAAGTGCTACCAATTCCTTTTATTTTGATATCTGGATTCGCTGCCAGAAAAATAAGTTCTCCATCTGGCGAATTTTCTTTGCAATATAGTTTTAACATTTCAGCATTAGCTATATCATAAACACTCACTCATTTTTTAACAAATAAATTTTGGAGTATTTCAAATACTTTTACATAAAATGACTTTGTCAAAGAGTAATATTTTTGTCTTTCTCCTCTTATTTTTGCTAGTAATACACCTGCCAATTCGTTGCCAGCATACACTGAAATAATTTGTGTAGCATGTAACATTTCCATATACCAGAAATATTTACCGTATAAATATAATATTAGCTCATTATCCATATACCAATTAAGGTGCATTCCTCTAATTGCAAATTGTATCGCTTTTTTATAATCTTTTTCATTTAATTCTCTAATCTCTAAATTCACAATCTTTTCCTCCTTGTCTTTTACCGTTATTAAGTTATATTGCAAACGATAACTAAACATATTATAATAGACACAAGGTCGCTTTTCTACAATCAATTTAATATTGATATGTCTGATAAGCGACATATCTTTTCGCTATTGTCGTTTAGGAGGTTGTGGTATTATGAATGATGAGGATAGACGGGTTAAAAAAACAGAAAAAGCACTCTATAATGCACTTGCAGAATTACTTTTGAAAAAGAAGATACAGAATATCACTATTAAGGAATTAACAGATACAGCTGATATTCATCGTTCGACATTTTATACTCATTATCAAGATATTTATGATTTATATGAGAAACTAGAAGATAACGTTATTAAAGAATTGGGTTCAATGATAGTAAACAATCCAACTCATAACTATGAAGAACTCTATATTAGATTGATTGATTATGTATATAGTAATTCAACTATTTGCAAAATGCTTCTTGTTGGTAATGGAGATTTAAAATTTCAAAGGCAAATCAATCAACTTCTTGAGGATAGTTATTTAGAAATTTGGATGTACGAAGATAAAAAAAACAGCATTACTGAAGAAATGCGCTATTTTACTGCATATCATATTCAAGGGTGTATATCTATTCTGAATTTGTGGATGGAAAATAATTTTAATTATCCTCAAAAAAAAGTATTGAATTTGCTACGTATGCTAAATGAACATATTGAAAAAATAATGCCTTAATTTTCTAAACAAGGGAGTATACACTAACAATGTAACTCCCTTTAATAACGATTATTTATTATTTCCGGGCATGATCTTATAATGCTGCAAAAGCACAATAACAATTATTCTTTGATTATATATTTCGGCTTCTATATTCCATGTATGTTTATTAGATAATAGATTTTTCCACCTTGAAATATCTATAAAGAATTGAAAATTATCTAAAATCTTGCTCAGTTTTATATTGAATTCTTCAGAAGTTTCGCTATCTTGTTCTGTTTGACTACTGGATAATTGAATATTCCCGGCTTTATCCGATATAGAAATATTTTCTAACTCCCCTTGATTATCTGTCTTAATCTTGTCCACCTTATTTACATTTGATGCATTTTCATAATCTCTGGCATAACCTACCGCATAGTCAAATGCTTCTTTAAGTTCTTGAAACAACTCTGGATTTTGATCAATTTGTATTAACCTAAGTTGTGCTGCATAAGCTTTTTTAATTTCTTTTATATCTTTAGTAGGGCTTATCCCCAGTACTTTCCAAAAGGTCATAATCCCAGATTCCCTTCCAGCTGATTTAACCACAATTGAAACTCTCTATCCCTACTACAGATGGTGTCAGCTTCTTACCAAATACATTGTCAATTAATTCTACTTTTTCTCCATTCCAATAACCCACCATGGCTATTCGATGTTCCCAAATCGATACCCCATACATCCATCTTTTTCTCCTCTTCTTTCCTCATATTTTTCTACGTCAAAAATAATTTCCTCTTGACCTTCTCGCCGCGTCAACGTGTATGATATCAATAGACCACACAGAAAAGGAGAACAATATGGAAATCAAGAATATTCGGTCAGATATCATCTACAAGAAAATGATTGATGCCCCTGCAGAAAAAAAGAACGACATATATCGTTATGAAATGATGAAACCCTTCGAGAAGAAATGGGCGTGTTACTGCATTCCTCTCAAGGCGAAACAGGAAAATGGCTATGACGTTATCATGGCAAGCAACATGTTAGGATATCTGGATCCTTTGGAAATTGATAAGAGACAGGAAGAAAGCGTTCAATTGCTGTCGGATGATTCATTTTGGAAAAGCTGCCAGCACTCCATAGAAGACGCACTGGGTCGGTTTGAGGACGCCGGTGTAGAATTACCGGTTCAGAATTATTTATATACCATTCTGCTGGCAGATCCCAAGAGTCCCTATACCATACTCAGCGATGGCTATTCCGGTGACGGCGGCATACCCGGATACATTTTTGGTGCCATTACACCAAACGAATACACCATTGGGCGTATACCGGCTGCCCTCGCCCATGAGTGCAACCACAACGTGCGGTTTCAATTTGAAAAATGGCGTGACGATATATCCCTGGCTGGTATGATGGTCACGGAGGGGCTGGCTGAAAACTACGCCACCTCCATTTATGGAGAAGAAAAACTAGGTCCCTGGGTTAGTAAAATAGATATGGACACGCTGAACAATTATATAAAGCCAATCATCCAAGATGCATTGGATGTAAAAGGCATGGATAATTTAACATCCTATCTCTACGGAGATGAAATTGCGAAAATGCGGGGTTATTTTCCGGTAGGACTGCCCTTTTGTGCAGGCTATGCATGTGGATATTATATGATTAAGCACTATTTAGAAAAAACCGGTAAAACTATTATAGAAGCGACACTGATACCAACCAATGAAATACTCCGAGATATAGAAGACTTTTGGGAAGAATAGGACTAACCTCTTACTTAAATTTCTGCTCATTAGCTTTCCAACGCCAAATAAAGTTCCGCCCCGCGGAAATATATGTCCAATGCATGTGACATTTTAATATAATTGAAGCAAAAAGTTTCATTACAGGCTGCCGATCCTTTTTAACAATGAAAGTAAAATTGATGCACCCGCACGGAGACTTCAGGGTGATACCGGAATATACAATTAATTTTTTAATATTTACTGCTTTTCATTCATTTTAAGGCAGCCGGCAGGATTTTCTATCCTGCCGGCTGCCTTAAAGCCTTCATTGCCCGCCAGCTTCAGCATATCCCGGTCAAATTTCTAATTTCCTGATCGGCAAGCCAGAAGAAAATCGTCTTATCTCCCACAAGTACCTGAACATGTGATTCACAATAACCAATGTTTTTCTCCAGGGACCTCCTTGTGCTTAGCTCATGCCACATCTTCTGTAAGTCCCAGTCTTTATCGTCTTAAAGTTTCTCATAAGAAACCAGTTCATTAACCGGAATACGGGTTTGGCTGTGCCGATTGGGATTCCCCTCTTCCTGGGCGGAATAACCAATCACCAGTATATTAACCGGCTCCAGATTGGGCGGGATACGAAATTCTTCCCGCAGAATATCCGGTTTGAAATAGCAAACCCAGACACTTCCCAGTCCAAGCTCCGTCGCCTGTAGCATCATATGGTCTGTCAGAATTGAGGCATCAATATCCCCGGTCTGCTTATTATCAAATGGGCGGACCCACGCTTTATTGTGATCTGCTAACACAATAATCGCCAGCGGTGCATGGAATACATTTGCTGCCTTTTCAATCTTCGCCATTCCTTCCGGTTCCTGAACAACCAGCAGATGTACCGGCTGGAGATTTGCAGCAGTCGGCGCTGCATGCGCTGCTTCCAGAATCTGATCCAGCTTTTCTTTTTCTACCCTCTGTTCCGTATAAGAACGAACAGAAGACCTTTTTTTTGCAATCTCAAGAAAACTCATAAATACCTCCTTTAATCAGGGTGTTAAATTATAATTAATAGTATCTGCCTGCAAGCAAAGGTTGATATTCTTACCAACTTCAGCTATAATTATAACACTAATATTCATTAGAACAAGTATGCACTTTTATGGTATATAGTACCTAAAAAGATAGTGTAAATTATGGAGGTGAAAAAATGAGATGTCCAAGCGCATATAATTGTCCGGTGGAAGCCACATTAGAACTAATTGGCGGTAAATACAAGGCACTGATCTTGTTTCATCTGATAGAAGGGAAGCTTCGTTTCAGCGAACTGCAGCGAAATATCCCAAAGGCTACTCCCAAAATGCTGACACAGCAGCTCCGTGAATTGGAGCGTGACAATCTGCTCTTGCGAACCGTTTATCCGGTAATTCCGCCGAAAGTGGAATACCAGCTTACCGACTTTGGGAAAAGCATTATTCCTGTTCTGGAATCCATGTGTAACTGGGGGAGTAACTATCTTAGAGACTTGATCTGACGGTTATTTTCTATTCTTCTTTTTCTCTGCCTTTTCTTGCTTTTCTTCATACATTTCACGTATCCAAATTTTAACCGGAGCTTTCCACTGCTCCTTTTTATTTGGGATGTTTTTTATCAGACTTTTCGGATTTAATCCCATTTCTTTTGCCATTCGTATCTCTTCATCCGATATCCTGCATTTTTTCTTTGCCTCATCCCACAGTTCTTGTTTGTATGCCATTTCAATCCCCTTTCTGACTGTACATTTCTATTTCATCCTAATTTTTTCTCATACAATGATATATGAAAATTGTTACTGCATTACCCTATTCTGCTATTTTACACTTATCTAATCTTAATTTCAATTGCACGCCAAACATTTTCCATCGTATAACAACATAATGTCACTGTTCAAGCAGTTCCGTACACGATACTGCACGGAATCGGATGGGGTAAAGTGATGGTTTTGCAAATAAAACTTGGCAAAACCTCTTGACAAGTACACTTGGCAGGTGTATGATGATGATGTAAAGAAAACTTGGCAAAACATCAGGAGGTATTGTTATGAATAAGGAACAGATATTAGCAAGAAGCAGAGCAGCGAATGAGGATGAAGGAATGCAGCAGGCTGAAAACACCGGACGCAAAATAGGTTTTATAGC
This sequence comes from Robinsoniella sp., assembly GCF_034124845.1. Lineage (NCBI taxonomy): Bacteria > Bacillati > Bacillota > Clostridia > Lachnospirales > Lachnospiraceae > Robinsoniella > Robinsoniella sp. The sequence goes on along the minus strand of NZ_JAWYAJ010000166.1, from coordinate 3,866 downwards.
CTTCTGTTTTGTGTTTATTTTTATCATTTTGTTTAGCTTTTTTAATGGTCAGCATAGTTATGCACCTTACGCAATGTTTTGGGCATTTATGGCAGCCGAGGCATATCCCAAATACAGGTTCACCAAAAAGAAAGTATACTTATTATTAACAATTGCGGGATCCCTTGCATCCATAGCTTCCCTTGCAAACTTTATTCTTAACGTGTTGAGGTAAGTATATGGATGAACAGTTAATATTAAAAAACCGTTTAAAGGAAATCCGATCAGAGCAGAAGCTCTCACAAAGTCAATTAGCTGAAATGGTGGGGGTATCCAGAAATACCATTAGTTCTATCGAAACAGGGCAGTTTAATCCAACTGCAAAATTAGCTTTGATTTTATGCATTGCATTGGATAAGAAATTTGAAGATCTCTTTTATTTTTAGCAGAAAGGACCATCCGGCACAGTAATTGATGTGCCGGACGGTTCTTTTCCCTTTGAAAGCCTAAACACTGCTATGTACATCAGGAACCTTTCCTATGCTTTTTTCAAAAATAAACTGAATATATTTCCTTTTTTTCCATCCGCTCCTACCTTCACATACCCTCCCTGTTCCGATACAATTTTTCTCGTCAGATACAGCCCTAATCCCACACCCTCTTTCACCTGTATTGCGTTGCCGCCACGATAAAAGCGGGTAAATATCTTATTATATTCTTCTTTTGGTATGAGGTCGCCCCAATTGCACACATCTATCCTGACAAATAGATTGTATGCCGTCATTTGTACTGTAATCGGTGAGGATCTCCTGCCGTATTTCACAGCATTATCCATAAGGTTAAAGACCGCTTCCTCTGTCCATCGCCGGTCATATACAGCACCAATATTCTGCTGGCCCCGGAGAAGAATCTCATTTTCATTCATCTTGGCTTTTAATGCGATCTGATCAATAGCACCAAGTACCATTGGGAGGATTGGCTGGGATTTGGGGCTGATCTGCATGACGTCCTCTTCCAGCCGCATCGTCTTACCAAAACCTTCCGCAAACCATCCCAGTTTTTCTACCTGGGAATCAATCACTTCACATATCTGCATTCTCTCTTCCCCCGGCAAATCATCCTGTGTGAGAAAACCGGAGTACATCTGAATATTCGTGAGGGGTGTATTTACCTGATGAATCAGATCAGAAATCATTTCACTCATTTCTTTTCGCATCTTTTCTTCTGCTTCCCTGGCTCCATTCATGATATGATATAATTTCATAATCTGCATCTGGAACTTTCCAAGCAGTGTCTCTTCCTCCATGGAGAATTTCTGCTGAGGTTTCCCATCAATCAGACTTTGGATACAATGATCCACATTCTCCATTACCCGATTTACGATACCAGAGATTTTCACATAAGCCGTTGTGAATAGGACAAGATTCCACACCCCGTAAGCCGCTGCCCCCCATATACTGGCTTTCTCCGCTTTACTGCAATATAATAAAAACACAAACAGGGATACAAACCATATCCCTGCCGTAAGCCCTGTTATTCTTCTTATTTTCTTTCTGTTATCCGGCATCTTTATCACTCCATTTATACCCAATTCCAAATACATTCAGAATCCATTTCGGATTCTTTCTGTCATCTTCTATCTTATCCCGAAGTCTGGCAATATTGACACTTAACGTATTCTTATCTACAAAATTGCCGTCAATATCCCAGATTCGTTCCAGTAGAATCTCCCAAGTCAAAACCTGATTTCTATTTTGAATCAGAACCTCCAGTATCTTTAACTCCGTCTTACTGAGAGTAATCACTGCACCTGATTTTGTCAATGTTTTTGTTTCAAAATCATAGGTTATCTCTCCCGCACAATACCTGGATTCTGCCTCTTTGCCCATTCTCCGCAGCAATGCCTTTAATCTTCTGATAAGCAGTGGAATGGAAAATGGTTTCGTAATATAATCATCTGCGCCCGCATCAAAACCCTGAATCATATCTCTCTCCGTATTTCTTGCGGTCAGGAAAATCACGGGTATTTTATTTGTTTCCCGAAGCTTCAGAAGATAGTTCCTGCTGTCTCCGTCGGGCAGTGTCACATCCAGCAGTATTGCATCCACCTCTTCGTCCGGATTCTGCCTAAGTTCCTTTAAACATGACGCGGTAATCGTTTGAAATCCTTCTTTTTTAAGAGCATAAGAAATCCCATTTCTCAGGGCTTCGTCATCCTCAACTACCAGAATCCGGTTCATTTTCATTCACTCCTTTTCCATTGCCTTTCTTTTATTCTGCTTCACGCAGTCGTTCCACAACGGTTCTCTTATTCAAAAATAAGGTAAGTATTCCGGATACCGTAAGCGTAAGCAAAACACCTGCCGCCAGTACCATACCAACCGCAATTGTATATAACCCCGGCACGAATCCGGTGGAGATCGGTGCACCTGAAATTATAATTGCTACAGGCACTCCTATAGGAACCATAATTGCAAAGCTAAGCAGCAGCATTTTCATACCATCTTTGAAAATAGTTCCTGTCATCTGCATCCTGGTCATCCCTATGGACTGCAAAGCGGCAAATTCAATTTTCCTTGACAATACGCCTGTTACCAGTGTATTTACAATGTTCACCATTCCGATAAAACCAAAGATCAATCCTACGAAGATACCGATTAATGTCTTTTGTATTTTCTGAGTCTGCTGACTTAATCTGCTCATATATTTTGATGTCACCTGCACCTGGGAATTGAAATTTTCTGTAATTATATTCTCCAGTGTCTCCTGCTGCTCCTTCTCATTACCTCCGGAGGTGTTTATGCGGACACTTAAAATCATCTGGTCTGCACCGGCTCCATAAATATCTTTAAAATCTTGATCTGAAATGACAAACTGGGCTGTAGATGAAATCTCTCCCGCATAATTATCCCATTTGCCTGTTATGACAGCCAGTACCGTAAACGTCTTAGTCACATATTCCTGTGTTTCATAATTATAAAATGAAATAGGGATCTGTTCACCTGCTTTTAAATAATCATACTGGTAATCCGCTCCCTCACCCCAGCTAAAATAGGGCTGATAAATCAAGTAACCGCCTTTTTCAAATTTGTCAGGATCCAGACTGCCGCTCTGGATATCCATTTGTCTGGCTTCCATAGAAAGAGCCTTGGGCTGCATGCCAATAATTGCGGTTTCGTAATTTCCCCTGGTATCCTCGGTCCAATCATCTATCGACTGTCCCACATCTATAAATTCTTTTTCAATAATTTCTTTCAAATGTCCCTCTAACTTCACATCACCCAAAGACTCTATTTTAGATTTTTGCTGAACATCTCTTGCTGAATAGTAAGTATAGCTTTCTTTTACAAACGGAAGCTTTTCCAATTCCTCTTTTAATTCCATTTCCATCGGTTCATAATATTGATTATTCATATACTGCGCCGCATGGTATTGGTATATACGAAAATCTGACTCACTGCTGCGGTTCACCATATATTCCACATCATACCCCAGCATGGCTGTGAATAAAACACAAAATAAAATTCCACTCAGGGCAAAAGAAATTACTGCAAATATCGTTTTTTTCCTTCCTGATGACCGAAAGCGCAATGCCTCAACCGGAGATATCCGTGCAGCCAGCTGCAATGCCTTTCTGCTGCTGATCCATACTGTGATGGAAGTGAATATAATGGATGCCATTACAGCCAATACCAACGTATATTTTGTTTCATAATACCGGGCAAATGTAAAATCCATATTTTCAAGCATACGCACTGCAAATATATTAACTGCTGTTCCGGTCAAGACGCCCAAAACTGTTCCTGCAGCACCCAGACGTATGACCTGATATCCCAGCATGGAACGAATCTGCTTGCCGGTCATTGCGATTGTCTTCATATTTACCA
>NZ_JAWYAJ010000165.1:0-7134 GCF_034124845.1 Robinsoniella sp. | reverse complement strand
GCCATTGCCCATGAGCCGGAACTGGTAATTATGGATGAGCCTACCGTTGGCATTGATCCCCAGTCCCGCAACCACATTTTAGAATCCATCCGGGAACTGCGCAGCCATGGTATGACGGTGCTCTATACGACACATTATATGGAAGAAGTGGAAGAGATCTCCACACGTATTATTGTTATGGATGATGGATCGCTTATAGCAGAGGGCACCAAAGAGGAACTAAAGGAAAGTATTTCCGATAAAAGAAAATTCATTTTGACAGTAGAGTCGCAAGCAATTAATGCAGATGAATTTTACCGCATTGAAGGAGTTACGGAGGTGCGGTCAGAAAAAGGAATTATTGAGATCACAACTTTAAAAAATGTGGAAAACCTGGATAAGATTATATCGCTGGCGCTGTCCCTGAACATTAAAATCAATAATGTTGTGTGCCAGACGGCGAACTTGGAAACTGTATTTTTAAGCCTTACGGGAAAAAGCCTGCGGGATGAGTAAGCAGAAAGAAAAGAGGGAATGCGTATGCGGGGATTTTATTATATTTGCAAACAGGATTTTTTAAATCTGGTAAAAAATCCGATGTGGCTGTTTTATGTTTTTGCTTTTCCGGTGCTGCTGGTGGGAGTGATGGGATTTTTCATGGAAGGAAGTTATGGCGGTGAAATAACTTCTTATGATTATTATGGAATCAGCCTGATGATCTATGGAGCGCTAAATGCGGCAACGATCGGTGCCAATTCCTTTATGGAAGAACGCATTAAGGCGGGAAATATGCGGATTATTTTTTCGCCCCAGCCGGATGCCAGCCTGTATCTTTCCAAGATTGCGGCATCGTTTTTATTTACCGAAATCGCATATTTGATTGATTTTGGAATACTTCATTTTGTGTTTGGGGTCAATATCGGGGGAATGTATACGGGATATGTGCTGTTGGTACTGACGGTGGCAATATTGTTCTCGTCAGCGCTGGGAGTAATGTGCTGCTGTATCTTTAAAAGCGAGAATATCACAAACCAGATATTAAGTACGGTGCTGACTATTTTATGCCTGCTGGGCGGGGTGTTCTTTTCACTGGATGGATTTGGGGAGACCGTTCGGAAGATATGTCTGCTGTCCCCTGTGAAATGGATTCTGAATACACTGTTTGCCATTATCTATGACAGGGATCTTGGTCAGGTATTGCCTACCATACTTTTACTGGCAGCAGGGACGGTTATTTTATTGGGACTTTGCCGTGTCTTTTTCCATAAGGAGGATTATGTATGATACAAATATTAAAAAATGATGTGACAAGGGTGTTATGTAATAAAAAAAATGCTATAATGACGTTAGTGCTTACGATCTGTATGGTGGGATTTGCCATTTATTTCACTAATAAGATACAGGTGATGGGGAACCTTGCAGTTGTTGAAAGCGGCGAAGCGGGCATGGAAATGAACAGTGCAAAACTGCATATTTCCCTCAGCGGGCTTGAGCGTTATTACAATATCAGCTATGCTGCCAGGGAACCAAAAGAAAGTGAACTGGTAAGCGGACGCTATGATGCCGTTATCACACAATCCGGAAATGGTTATGCGATTAAATCCGTAAAAAGTACTGATTTTCAAAAAGTGCTGATGCAGGCACTTAAAAACCCGTCAGAATTTGTTCCTGCTACCGATCAGATGCGGGGAGTGGGAACAAATATTATTGGATATTTAGTGATGATTCTTCTGATGCAGGGCGTTCTTCACATGGAATATTATGGAGAAGATAAGGAGAAACATCTGGTGGAGCGGATTGCTGTTTCACCACTCAGTTTTGTGAAATATCTTACGGCTCATTTTCTGTATGCTTTTCTGATGCTGTTTCTGCCAAGTATGGGAGTAGTGGCGGCAGCCGGCATCATAGGATTGAATATTGGTTTCGCACTGTGGGAATATGCAGTGCTGCTGGGAATTTTGTGTATGCTTTCGGCTGCATTTGGAATCTTTATGCATACCTTTTGCAAGAGCATGGACAGCGCAAATATGACGGCCTCCCCGCTTATTGTACTAACATCCATTTTAGGGGGAACCTTCTATTCTTATGCCCACAGTAATCAAATCATGAATGCCCTGATAAACGTGCTTCCCCAGAAGAATTTTATCTCATTCGTGAACGGGATGGAAAAGGGGTGCCTGGATACGCATCAATATCAGCAGCTGGGCTACTGTCTGATTCTGATATTGGTATTGACTGGAGTATCAGCTGCACGAAATTGCAGTCAATACCGGCCCGCTGTAAAATAAAGTCCGGAAAGGTAATTTTATGTTTCATACATCCATATTAAAATCAAAGTTTAAAATTCCGAAACCGCGGAAAAATTACGTGGTACGGCATGAATTATACCAGCTTTTAGACCAGGCAGCAGATTATAAAGTAATCCTCATTCAGGGGGAGGCGGGAAGCGGTAAGACAACACTGCTCAGCTCCTATATATCGGATAGAGGCTTAAAAATGGTGCGGTGGATTACCCTGGATGAAAGCAGTAACCATGTCTTTGTCTTCTGGCGCTATTTTCTGGAAGCAGTGAGAGAACAGCTGGGGGGAAAAGGCGAGGAAATAGTACACCTCTTTGACGAAAATATGCAGTTGGAAAACATGGAGCATTTTTTGCCGGTTTTATTTAGTGAAATAAATTTTGAAGAAGAATGCTGGCTGGTGCTGGATGATTTCCAGGTGATACAGGAACCGGAACTGATTCAGACAATCGAGCTGCTGTTTCAAAATATTCCGGAGAATCTGCAAATTCTGCTGGTAACCAGAGAACAGCCCAAAGTCTATCTGGGAGCCCTTGGAATGGAAGGTGAGCTTCTGGTCATTGATGAAGAACAGTTAAAATGCGGATACCGGGACAGTATGGATTTTTTAACAAATACATTGGGACTGACCTATACGGATAGAGTATTGGAATATATGTGCCGTATCGCTGAAGGGTGGATTGGCGGGCTTCAGCTTTTATCCCTTTCCCTGAAAGGAAAGCCGGAGGATGAGATTCTGAGGATCAATGTTCAGAATCGCTTTACGGACGAATACATTACCAGAGAGATCTTTGAAATATTGACGGAGCAGGAACAGAGATTTTTACTTTATTCCTCGGTATTTCAGTATTTTAATAAAGAGATGTGCATGGATTTGATTGGGAGAGAGGTGGCAGAGGCATTTGACAGTATAATAGACCGAAATTTATTTGTCATATGCGTAGATGAAAAGGAAGGTATGTATCGCTATCATGGAATTCTGCTGGAATACTTAAGAAAGCATCTCGCCAGAGAGGAAATTGGACTCCAGCGGAAACTGCATGAGCATGCATCAAAAATCCTTTACGAAGCAGGTGATTTTGAAGAAAGCCTGAATCAGCTTTTTCTCATAGAAGCCTATGAAGAAGCAATGAATATACTGTCACAGATTCCGCAAAATTCCATTTTCTTTTCATACTTCTGTAAAGTTCCAATTGAGGAAATTTATAAAAATACGGATTTTGCCATTCAGTATTTCTTTTATCACTATGCGAATTTTGAATTTGAAATTTGTAAAAAAGTGTATGAAACTCTGAACCGGGAAAACAGCCGCGAAGATCTGGGAAAAGCGATCCAGTGTGCGGATTTATTTGTAAATGAGACCTTTGCCTACTCGGATATCCGTCTCTTAACCATGGAAGAGATAGATAGTTTTCCGATTAATGACACAACCAAGGCCTTCCTTTTGGTAAAGGAAACATTTTTACAATATTACAAATGGAATATCCAGACAGCATTTGAGTACCTGGAGAAGGCAGACAGCATCTGGAAAAAGACGGGGAATCACTATCTGGGATTTTTCGTGACGTTTGTACGTACCCAGATCTATGAAGAGCTTGGGGAACTGGACAGATGCATGGAACTTTATGAGAACTGCAGCCCGTTACTCAAAGACTATAAAATGTTAAAACTGCCCTATTATGTAGGGCTCATTGGCGTCTATCTGAAAAAAATGCAGCTAAAAGAGGCTAAGGCTGCCATAGACCAGGCAGAACAGGTGACTTCCAAGGAAGCACTTATGATGGATCTGAGCTTTCAATACAATGTGGTGGAGTATGAATGTCTGACAGAGGATTATGCAAAAAGCAGTGTAAAAGTAAAAGCATTTTTAAGAAACTGTCTGCCGGACAATTGCCTGGTCGGGTCGGCACTGATTAAATATGTGATCTGGAACCATCAGGATTTGGAATGTGAGGAACGATTTTTGTATGATTACAGCCGTGGTGCAGAACGGGGAAATAAAGTGGATACCATGTTGATTTATGCAAAACTCTGCGCTGACAGAGGCAATATAGACACCGCAATGGAAACAATTAATGAGATATTAAAGTTTGCAAGGAAGAATCGTAATAAGACCAGAATCATTGAAGCTGATCTGTTGAAAATGAGAATATTGAGAAGAGCGGAGGAGGAACAGAGCGGGGAGAGTCAGCGGGAACTAAAAAATATGCTGTTTGAAGTGATCACTTATGCCGCAGACAGCGGATTACGGCAGCCCTTTTTCTTCGAACGTGACTTGATGCAGGAGATGACAAAGCGTTATCGTTTGGAATTAAAAGAAAAGCTGGTGGAGAAGGAGCAGGAATTCCTCCAGGAATTGATGCTGCCGGACGAGCGCAGCAGCGATCATAAAGAGCAGCTTCTTTCAGAACGGGAACTGGAAGTGCTGAGAGAGCTCAGCACCGGAAAAAGCAATAAGCAGATCGGGGAGGAACTTTGCATATCCCTGGCAACGGTAAAGACCCATGTGATCAATATTTATTCTAAGATGCAGGTGAACAGCAGGTTGGCGGCTGTGAATACGGGGAAAGAGATGGGGATTTTGAAATAGGGTGAGATAAGCAAAGAAGAGCGGGGGATTTCCTCCGCTTTTTCTATGTTATGTAATTATCTTCTTGACTTATTGGCAACAGAGATGTAATATATGTGTAATAATAAATATCATATCAATTCTTAATATGATAAGAAGGCGGGACGCATTAAATGTTGCTAAATACATACGATAAAATTATTGCGTTATTTAATAGGAAAGCTGGTTATATGAGCTTTGCCGATTTACGTGAGGAAAAGATTACGGTGATCCAAATGCGAGAGTTAGAAGCGCGGGGGGTGATACAAAAGATTTCATATGGTTGGTATTGGTGTACCGCGTGTGGAATACAAAAACCTGCGGACTATAAATATATTGAACTGGGGAAAGTGGAACCTAATGCGGTAATTTGCTTAGAAAGTGCCTGTTATATACATGGACTGTTAGGACATGAGCCTTATAATGTATCGATAGCTATTGCAAGAAATAACAGAAAGCAGTTAAAAATGCAGTTTCCGCTTACAAAGCATTATTATACGAATCTTGAAAATGAGTATATGGAAGAATGCAGATCTGTGTTTGGAGTTTATAAATTATTTAATGCTGAGGCTTGTATATGCGATTGTATCAAAAAAAGAAATAAAATAGAATCCGATGTATATTTAGAAATTATAGAGAATTATCGCAGCCGTTCAGATAAGCAGTTAGACAGATTAAGGGAATATGCAGTTAAAATGAAGGTAGATAACAAAATAAGTAAAGTTTTAGAAAGTGTTCAAAATGAGGGGACGAAATGGAAGAAAAAATAATAGAAAAGTTAAAGTTGATGTTTGATGATATTGTACATATTAGCAGTGATTGTTCCATTGAATATTGGTGTGCTAGAGAACTTCAGCCGTTACTGGGATATTCCAGATGGGAGAATTTTGAACTGGCTATAAAAAGGGCAATGGAATCATGTAAATGCAGTAAAATAGAGGCTTTAGACCATTTTCGTGATGTCACGAAAATGGTACAGTTAGGTAGTGGATCTACAAGGAAGGTTAAGGATTATATATTAACCAGATACGCATGCTATTTGATTGCTCAAAATGGTGATCCTAGAAAAGAAGAAATCTCATTTGCACAAAGTTATTTTGCGGTTCAAACCAGAAAGCAGGAAATCATTTCCGATAGAATTAAATTAATGGAGCGCGTAGAGGTTAGAGAAAAACTTCGTGAATCAGAAAAGAGATTGTCCAAAAGTATTTATGAACATGGAGTTGACGATGCTGGATTTGGAAGAATTCGATCAAAAGGGGATCGGGCATTGTTCGGAGGTTACTCAACGAAGGACATGAAAGCTAAGTTGGAGATCAATGAGAAAAGGCCTTTAGCGGATTTTTTGCCAACGTTAACAATTACAGCTAAGAACCTGGCAGCAGAGATGTCAAATTATAACGTAAATCAAAAAGCTTTATATGGAGAAATAACAATTACAGATGAACATGTACAAAATAATGAGAGCGTAAGGGATATGCTCGGAAAAAGAGGAATCCAACCTGAAAATCTTCCACCGGATGAAGATATTAAGAAATTAGAACGAAGAGTGAAAACAGAAGAGAAGAAATTAAGCAAAGAAAGCAGCATATTACCGGTAGAGTTGGCTAAAAATCAAATATAGAGTTTACCTAAATCGGAGGTACATACATGAATATTTTCACAGCAGCAGCAATACAATTAGACACAAAAAGCAACGCAGAAGAAAACCTTCACAACGCCGTTGAATTAATTAGAGAAGCAGCAGAGCGGGGCGCCCGGTTGATTGCTATGCCGGAGACCGTCAATTATATCGGACCGGACTGTGAGAAATTTGCAGAGTGCATACCGGAGGGGCATACTTTTAAAGTATTTGCAGAACAGGCGAAAAAGTACCGGGTGTGGCTGCACTGCGGGAGTATTTATGAAAAAAACGAAGATGCAAATGACAGGCGCCCCTATAACACTACGATGATCATAAATCCCGCGGGAGAGCTGGCGGCAAAATACCGGAAACTCCATCCATTTGACGTGTCCATAGCAGAAGGACCTGCCATTCGGGAATCGGATATAAACTGTCCCGGGAATCAAATCGTGACGGTAGATACGGGAGAAGTTGGGCATCTGGGGCTGTCTGTCTGTTATGATATGAGATTCTGTGAATTGTTACGGATAATGGCGCTTCAGGGGGCACAGATCCAGATAATCCCTGCTAATTTTACGGTTAAAACCGGAAAGGATCATTGGGAAGTGCTTTTAAGAGCCAGG
>NZ_JAWYAJ010000164.1:0-3294 GCF_034124845.1 Robinsoniella sp. | reverse complement strand
ACCGGCAAAGGATGGAAAACAGTTAAAACAATCAAGAAAAACAGTACTACATCCTATGTATACAAAAAAGCTGAGCTTGGCAAGAAATACAAATTTGCGGTAAAAGCCTATAAAAAAGCAGATGGAAAAACAGTTTACAGCAAGTATAATAAAGTTTCCATAAAAGCAGTTCCCCAGAGCCCGACAATCAATGCCAAGGCAACAAAAGGAAGTGTAAAGGTAACCTGGAAAAAAGTATCTTCTGTAGTAACCGGATACCGTGTTTACAGAAAAACAGGTAAAACCTGGAGACGCATCGGAGTTGTAGACCGCAAAACCACCAATTTTAGAGATAAGACGGTGAAAAAAGGCAAAACTTATACTTACAGAGTACGTGCTTACAGGAAATCAAATGGTAAGAATGTCTATGGCAAGTACAGCAACGAGATCAGATTACAAGCAAAATGATCTTTCAATGCTAATCCGGTATATTCCGGAATAAAAAAGTAAGGTGAAAAATGGATCCTCATCTATAAATTTTATAGAAGAGGATCTATTTTTTATTCTAACTGGAACATAAAGCCTGCAGAAAGCAATTTTTAGACAGACCTTAAGAAATTCTATATTTTTCCTAATAAATTTGTATGGAGTATTAAGGTCAATAAATATATAATAACAACGAAAGATGAATAAAAAACATGTACAAAATGTACAAAGAAAAGGGAGGACATTCCATGAGAAAGACAAAAAGATTTTTAGCACTCGGTTTAGCAGCATGTACATCAGTAGCTTTATTGGCAGGCTGTGGATCTTCATCCACCGAATCCAATGCAACATCAAAAGCCACAGAAGCAGGTACAACTGCTGAAACAAAAGAAGCTCAGGGAGACACAGCAGCGAAAGATGAAGCCAGCGGAGATACAGCCGGCGTAAAAGAAGTAGGAGTATTTCTTTATAAATTTGATGATACTTATATCTCTACTGTAAGACAGAACCTGGAAAAGATTCAAAAAGAAAATCCGGACAAGGTTAACTTTACTTTCTATGACGGCAAGGGTGACCAGCCTACACAGAATGACAGTATAGATACAATTCTTCAGAAAAATGTAGATCTTCTGATGGTTAATTTAAATGATACCGGAGCAGCGCAGACCGTAGTGGATAAAATCAAAGCAGCGGACAAGCCAGTTGTATTCTTTAACAGAGAACCAGTTGACCAAACGGCTATCAAATCTTATGACAAGGCATGTTTCGTAGGAACCAATGCAAAAGATGCCGGTATTATCCAGGGTAAGATGATCGCAGATCTTTGGAATGCTGACACTGCTAAATATGACAAGAACGGCGATGGCGTTCTGCAATATGTAATGTTAAAAGGCGAACCGGATAACCCGGAAGCAGTTGCAAGAACCGAATATTCTGTAAAGACTGTTGAAGAAGCAGGAATTAAAACAGAGCAGCTGGAAATCCAGGTTTGTAACTGGGATCAGTCATTGGCACAGAATGCAACAGAAGCATGGCTTTCAAAATTAGGCGATAAAATTGAAGTTGTAATTGCTAATAACGATGGTATGGCACAGGGTGCAATCGCAGCATTACAGGCACAGGGCTACAACAACGGCGATGCTGAGAAATTTATCCCGGTTTACGGTGTTGATGCAACTGAAGCAGCACAGGATTTAATCAAACAGGGCTTCATGTCCGGAACAGTTCTTCAGGATGCACCTGCAATGGCAGAAGCATTATTTGCAACAGGTTTAAACCTGGCTGAAGGAAAGAGCGCAATTGACGGAACAGAATATCAGTTTGATGATACCGGATATGCAATCCGTATCCCTTATCAGGAATTTACAGGCAAATAAATATGGAATAGGTAACTGCACAGTGTAGGTAATCTGACTGTGCAGTTGCTAAGTAAAGGAAAAGTGGTGAATGGAATATGGCAGAAAAATATGTTTTGGAAATGATAGATATTGAAAAGCAGTTTCCAGGTGTAAAGGCCCTTGATCATGCACAATTAAAATTAAGGCCTGGCACCGTCCATGCACTGATGGGTGAAAACGGCGCCGGAAAATCTACCTTAATGAAGTGTTTATTTGGTGTTTATGATGAAGATGGCGGAGAGATAATCGTAGAGGGAAAGAAGACGAAATTTTCCAATCCCAAACAGGCAATGGAAAATGGAGTTGCAATGGTACATCAGGAATTGAATCAGGTATTGCAAAGAGATGTTATGGATAATATCTGGCTGGGAAGATATCCAAGCAGAGGCGGAATTATCAGTCAGCGTTCTATGTATGAAGAAACAAAAAAGGTATTTGATAAATTAGAAATCGATGTAGATCCCAAATCAAAAATGGCGAAGCTGTCAGTTTCTCAAAGACAGATGGTAGAGATCGCCAAAGCGGTATCTTACAATGCGAAAATTCTGGTATTAGATGAGCCGACCTCTTCTCTTACGCAGGAAGAAGTAGATCATCTGTTTCGTATTATTAACCGTTTAAGAGATCAGGGATGTGCAATTGTATACATATCTCATAAGATGGAAGAGATTCTGGAAATTTCAGATGAAGTTACCATCATGCGTGACGGCCAGTGGGTAGATACCAAATCTGCGGCAGAACTGACCACAGACAAGATCATTAAATTAATGGTTGGTCGTGATCTGACAAACCGTTTCCCACCGAAAACCAACAAAATGGGAGAAGTGATCCTGGAGGTGAAGCACTTAACCGGAAAATACCAGCCATCCGTAATCGATGCTTCTTTTGAACTGCATAAAGGAGAAATCCTTGGGATTGCAGGTCTGGTAGGTTCCAGAAGAACCGAATTAATTGAAACTATTTTTGGTATTGCCCATAAGAGCGAAGGGGAGATCCTGCTTCATGGCAAGCCGGTTGACAATAAAGATTCCAGAACAGCGATCAAGAACGGCTTTGCCCTTCTTACAGAAGAACGGCGAGCTACCGGAATTTTTGGAGGGTTGAATATTCTATTTAACAGTGTCATTGCGAATATAGACCGATACAGTAAACTGGGATTACTGGATAATAAAAAGATGACAGAAGATACAAAATGGGTAATTGACAGTATGAAAGTCAAGACGCCATCCCAAAAGACAGCAATTCGAAGTCTTTCCGGTGGAAACCAGCAAAAGGTAATTATCGGGAGATGGCTTTTAACAGAACCGGAGATCCTGCTCTTAGATGAGCCGACTAGAGGTATTGATGTTGGAGCTAAATATGAAATCTATCAGCTGATTATTGACTTGGCTTCTAAGGGCAAAGGTGTTATCATGGTTTCTTCTGAGATGCC
>NZ_JAWYAJ010000163.1:0-3268 GCF_034124845.1 Robinsoniella sp. | reverse complement strand
TGACGATCCGTACATTTCCCACCGGGAGAACCTGGCAGTGGGAGCTGCAGCCACAGCAAGTTCGGATAACAGTAATTTTACAAGCTTTGCTGCAGATTGTGCCGTTGATGGGGATTATAATACCTATTGGTGTGCCGACAGCGGAGATATGCCCCAATGGCTGGAACTTGATATGGGTGAGCCAAAATCATTCCAGGAAATAAATATCCTGATGCACAGAGGAATGAGTACAAAAACGGAAAAAGTTTCTTATAGCATCAAAGGTTCCCTGGATGGAGAAATTTGGGAGGATATCTACGAAGCAGCTGACCAGAAACCGACGGTAGTTAAAAATATGGATCGTTTACGTATCACCAGAGAGGGTACATACCGTTACCTCAGGCTGGAATATACCGATATTACATCAAACTGGGCAGCCGTCTATGAAGTTGAGGTATTTGCAGAAAAATCACCGGAAGAAGAAACAGACCAATTAGAAAATCTGGCAAGCTTTAGTATTGCAGAGGCAGGTTCAGCATCCAGTGACTCCACGGCAGATAAGGCAGTAGACGGCAACGCCTCCACCTGGTGGTGTGCGGACAGCGGGAATATGCCCCAGTGGCTGAGCCTGGATTTACAGGAAGAAAAAACCTTTAATATTATCAGAATGTATATGTATGGCGGCACGTCTTTAGTGGACTACACCATTCTGGGTTCCAATGATAAAGAAGACTGGCAGCCCCTTTATACGGGAGTGGGTGAGAAGCCAAAGCAGGCAGTGAATTCACAGTCAGTAGTGTTAGATATACCGGCAGCAGGTACGTATAGATATCTGAAGGTAGAATTCAGCAAGGCAGCAGGCAACTGGGCGACGATTGTGGAATTAGAGGTATATAATGATCCAGCATTAATCAATGTTAATCACGCTTCCAATGCATCGGTGACAGCAAGTTCCGTATCCGCTCCGGTCAGCGCACCTTCGAAATCTATAGATGGAGACAATACCACTTATTGGTGTGCAAGCAGCGGAGATATGCCCCAGTGGATTCAGTATGATTTGGGAGAAAGCAGGAAAATAGGATTCATCAACATGTTTATGGTTGGAGGCACGTCTTCTGTCAGCTATCAGCTGGAAGGGTCAGATGATGGTGACAACTGGAGTCTTATCACAGAAGAAGCTGACAGGAAAACCATAAATAAAGGCGGATTGTCCCTTGTGGAAATCCGGACAGACTGTCGTTACCAATATTTGAAACTGACCTTTCATGATGTTCAGGGAAATTGGCCAACCATGTCCGAGTTCGAGGTTTATAGTGAAGCAATAGCGCCACCGGAAGATGATGAAGTTCCGCAGTATGAAGGCGTTCTGCAGACTCCTCTTGTAAAGAGTGTGGGCAGTGGTGTTTACACGGAGGAAGGCGTTTATTCCAATACCGATTCCTGTTTATTCGATGGCGATGCCAGTACAGAATGGGTACCATACGGTCCGGTTGGTTCACAGACAATCCTAATGGATATGCTGCAGGAAAATGTGCTCCAGGGCATTGTAGTCAAGCTTGGAAATGGCTCCTATCTGCCGAAATACCGGATCGAAGGATCTAATAACAAAACAGACTGGACCATACTGGCAGATGCAACGTTACGTGATCCCCAGGTTTATCAAAAGGATGGCGGACAGGCTGTTTATGAAACACTTGCAGGACAATACCGGTATGTGAAGCTGTTGTGGCTGAATGCACCAAATAATGCCACCAATAAACAGATTGCGGAAATAGAACTGTATGCAGATCTGGCAACACCGGAATATCCGCAGCAAGCACAGACAGACGAGCTGCAGGCTCTGTACAGCGACTGGAAAACAAAGAATAATAACAGACAAGTATATACAAATGCCAGCTGGAAAGCATTACAGGTACAGCTTCAGGCAGCAGGCAGACTGCTGGTGGATCCGTATGCATCCCCCGCAGATGTGGATGGAGTTACGAATGCGCTAAAATCTGCTGTAAGCGGATTAGAGGAAAAGGGAGACAAAAGAGATCTGCAGACACTTGTACGTAATGCAGAGGGAAAACAGGAAAAAGATTATACACCCGTAAGCTGGAAAGTATTCGCACAGGCTCTTACAAATGCCCGGAATGTACTGGCTGATTCTCAAGCTGGTAAAAAGGCTGTTGCTCAGGCATATACATTCTTATCACAGGCAGATCAATCCCTTGTGCGTGTAACGAAGCCAAATCCTCCGGCAGAACCGGTTAAAGTGAGCAGTATCAGGCTGAACAAGACAAGTGACAGGCTGTTCGTCAAAGACAGGCTGAAACTGAGCGCTTCGGTAAGTCCGGCAGATGCCAAAGACCGGACCGTTACCTGGTCTTGCAGCAACACTGCAGTAGCTGAGGTAGATGCATCGGGGAATGTGACAGCGAAGAAAAAGGGATCTGCTGTTATAACAGCCAAAGCTAACGATGGAAGCGGGAAAAGCACTAGCTGCAATGTAACGGTAGTAAAAGCAACGGTGAAACTGAATGCAAAATCTATTCCGCTGCAATTGAAAAAATCGACGAAGGCAGTCAAAGCGTCCGGCTTACAAAAAGGAGATCATATTAAGAGCTGGAGCAGTTCTAAAAAGTCAGTGGCGGCTGTTGATAAAAAAGGAAAGATTACAGCAAAGAAAACGGGAAACACAACCATCACGGTTAAAACCCGTAAGGGTGCATCCGCAAAACTTACCGTTAAAGTAGTTAAGAGCAAAGTTACAACAAAGAGTATCAAAGCAGACGTATCAAAACTGACCCTGAAAAAAGGAGAATCCCGCAAACTGAACGTGACAAGAAACCCGGTTACGGCAACCGAAAAGATTACATATGAGACTTCCAACAAAAGAGTGGCAGATGTAAATAAGAGTGGTAAAATCACGGCTAAAAAGAGGGGAACAGCGGATATTACGGTAAAGACATCTAACAAGAAGTCTTATAAAGTGAAAGTGAACGTAAAATAAATCGATAAGTTGATGCGGCCACATTGTTGGTCGCATTTCTTATGTACTAGAGAGAACGCTTTATATTTGGGTTTTGCTGAGTAAGGACGCTTTGTAGATGGAGGTGGTGTACGGAAAGAGAAGGGGGCGGACCAGGAGAGGGGTTTGGAAGGCTTAACGCAGAACTGGCATTTTCTAACCTTCCCGAAGCGCTTTTTGGCGGCACGCGGGCATTCGCTGCGAAATCCTGATGCATTTCGCAGCTAGAGCGTGTATTAAAATTCCTTCCTGCCATCTGCACATCCCACTTTGCGG
>NZ_JAWYAJ010000162.1:0-4284 GCF_034124845.1 Robinsoniella sp. | reverse complement strand
CGGGCAGCTCTCCCAGCTTTGGTTGGATGTTCCCGTCATTGATTCTTTTGAATTGCTTAAGGATATATACCGGATACAAAAAAACGATTACCATTTGATGAAGGAGGAACTGACTTTCCTTCTGAACTTAGAGGATATTATTAAAACGCCTGCCAGACAGCTCTCTCTGGGTCAGCGAATGCGTTGTGAAATAGCTGCCTCTCTTTTACATAATCCCAAAATCCTGTTTTTAGACGAGCCAACCATCGGACTGGATGCCGTTTCCAAGATAGCCGTTCGTAATTTTATTCTGGATCTGAATAAAAAACACAATACAACCATTATTCTGACCACACACGATATGCAGGATATTGAAGCACTTACAAACCGTATTATGCTCATCGGCAAAGGACGTCTTCTCATGGATGGCTCCCTTAAGGAATTCAAGGACATGGCCATGGAAAAAGAAAGCCTGGATGAACTTGTTGCCCGCATCTACCGGCAGTATGAGATATAGGAGGCAGCCATGAAACAATACCTCTCTTTTTTTCGCATGCGCTTTATTACCGGGCTTCAGTACCGTACCGCAGCTTTAGCCGGAGTATCCACGCAGTTTATCTGGGGTGCCATGGAAATACTTTTATTTCAGGCATTTTATCAGGCAGATGCCAATGCCTTCCCCATGTCTTTTCGTGCACTGACGTCCTATGTATGGCTGCAGCAGGCTTTCTTAGCCCTTTATATGTTCTGGTTCTGGGACAATGATATATTTGATTCCATTACCAATGGCAACGTTTCTTATGAACTGTGCCGTCCTGCGGACCTGTACACCATGTGGTTTATGAGGAATCTGGCATCCAGGCTTTCCAAAGCCGTCCTGCGCTGCTTCCCCGTGCTGATTCTGGCGTTTCTCCTTCCGGCGCCCTATGGCATCACGCTGCCGCCGGATCCGGTAACGGCACTGCTGTTCCTGTTTTCTATGGCACTTGGACTGGGGGTCGTGGTTTCCCTTTCCATGGTCATATATACATTATCATTTTATACCATATCTTCACAGGGCATCCGGATGATTACCACTTCCCTGGCGGAGTTTCTCTCCGGAGCAGTTATCCCCCTGCCTTTTTTGCCGGATCAGATTTCCTGCATTGTAGAGCTGCTGCCCTTTGCTTCCATACAGAATGCCCCTCTGCGTATTTACAGCGGTGACATTGCCGGAAGTTCTCTGTACAGAGCGCTTGCTTTGCAGATATTCTGGCTGATCCTGCTGACCGCATCCGGCAAACTTCTGATGCACAGAGCTTTGAAGCAAGTGGTTGTTCAGGGCGGTTGAAAGGAGAATTTATATGAAACTATATATGCATTATCTATCCATACACCTGCGCAGCATGATGGAATATAAAGTATCCTTTCTGCTTACTGTAGTGGGACAATTTCTGGTTTCCTTCAATGTCTTCCTGGGGGTATATTTTATGCTGCAGCGCTTCCACCAGATCAACGGCTACTCATACAGTGAAGTCCTCTTGTGCTTTGCCATTGTGCTGATGTCATTTACCATAGCTGAATGTTTCTTCCGGGGATTTGACACCTTCGCCTCTATGATTGGAAACGGGGAATTCGACCGCATCCTGGTTCGTCCGGGAGGCGCCATCTTCCAGGTGCTTGCCAGTAAAATAGAATTAACACGCATCGGACGGCTTCTCCAGGCGGTTGTCATGCTGATTTATGGCATTGCCAATATTGACCTTCACTGGACATTTCTGAGGGTGCTTACGCTGATTCTGATGATTTTGGGCGGTGTTGCAACCTTTGCCGGATTATTTATCCTCTATGCCGGACTTTGCTTTTTTACACTGGAAGGGCTTGAATTCATGAATATCTTTACCGACGGTGCCAGAGAATATGGAAAATATCCCGCAGCCGTCTACGGGAAAACAGTGCTTACCATCTGCACCTATCTTGTACCTTTTGCTCTTTTCCAGTACTATCCGTTTCTCTATCTCATCCGTCAGAATATACCCGCGTATTACTGCTTTCTGCCGGTATTAACCTTACTTTTTCTGATTCCCTGCCTCTTTGTATGGAATCTTGGCATGAGAAAATACAAATCAACCGGCTCCTGATCCATAGATTTCAGCCGGAAAAAGACTATTACATAAGCCAGAAAAAAGAGACTATTGCAATTGTGGAAATTCATGCATCTGCATCGAATCTTCCCTTCTGCAATAGTCTCTTCTTATCTGATTTTGATACGGAGCGTTCTTAAAATCCTCTGCCGCCTCCGCCAAAGGTTCCGCCTCCGCTTGAGGTGTGGGTAGATGACATACTTCCGCCCCCGCCGCCGGATCCTCCAGAGTCATCATTCTTTGGAATATGTCTCTGGGTAACTACCTGATTGGTAAAATGATCTGACTGGTTCGTTAAATTCAGTCTGCCCTTTTGTTTGTAAGGATAGGTATAACTTCCCCATTTCAGTTTGTATTTACCCACCGTAAATCCGCAGACCGCACCTCCTAAAAGCAGCGCTGCTCCTGCTGCAATCGCCCAGTCAATAGGGCGCAGGCTGAGATATTTTGTTATCTCTCCCGTTTCCTCATCCAATGTATACTGATCTGCGGGAACACCTTTATCAATAAAATTTTGTGTCGCAGCCATCATACTGTTCAGACAATTATAATACTCACCCGCTTTGATATAGGGATAGGCGGTGTCCAGAACACTTTCTATCCGATCATCTGTCATATAGTAGATCATATCATGTGCCGTTGAAATATAAATTTCCCGGTTATCCATATCGATTAAAAATGTGGCTCCGCCTTTGGCTTCTCCATCGTCATAGAATCCATGATCCATGTAGAAATCATCTGCATATTCTCTTGCCGATTTTCCCTGGGCATCATTTGTAGTTACTACCACAAAATTCATTTTATATGTTTCCCGCATTGTATCTGCCCTCTGCGCCAAATCTGCAGCCTGATCCGGGTTTAGAAGCCCGGCTTCATCAAATACCTGACTGCCGGTTGAAGCAAATGCCCCTATTCCAGTTGTCATCAGAAGCAGAAATAACAGGCATAGCCACAGCAGAACCTTTTTCCCTTTTACCATATGAAATATCCTCCTAACAATAATAGTAAGAATACCGGTATTGCAATGGCTGCAAACATCAGCGCCACCTTCTTATAGTCAATGGGAAGCTCGCCGCAGATATTTTTTGTCTGCCCATTCATGGCATAGTAGTACATCTTATCATCTTTGCCTTTATAGGTAAGCACCCAGACAGGCAGCAAAATATATTTCCAGTGTTCAGACGGAGTATCCAGGGCAAGTTTCGATGATTTTACCGTGGTATAGCCGGTTATGCTGTCCTTTAGAATATTTTTGGCATAATCGCTGATCTCTTTTCGGACCTCGTCTTCAAAGTCCCGTTTCTCCATATCTCTTTTTTCCGCCTGAAAACCGGATAAATAGCCCATAGAGAACTTTTGCAGGTCATTCAGCATAAATGGCTGTACCCCTTCAACAAGCTTCCTGTTTGCCTTTTTTAATGCGTTCTTCGTAAGTTCCTCAAAATGCAGATTCCCTTCCCGCTGGACATTGTAGAATCTGGTCTCCGTAAATTCCGTATCACCAATGCGGTAAATGCGAACATTCGTAGCCGCTGCATCCATATGCCCCATCACATCGCATTCGAACATCCAGAATGGGAAATACACGCCGGATATCTTCTCTATCTGATCCTTGCTGAAAAATGCCCTTGGGACAAACTTTTTCTTTTTCATATACCCCAGGAAATGATTTACCGCTTCTTTTTTATCCACTTTAAAGGGTATGATGTGGTCCGGTTTATAATCACCGGAGAGTTTTCCTTCCAGAACTACGGGATTGTGGCAATAGTAACAGAACGTGGCGGCTGTTGTTTCATCCGTTATGATCTGGGCGCCGCAGCTGGGACAGGAATATATAAGCCCGTCCCGGCTCTCCTGTTCCGCCTGCTCCTGCTGCCTGGAATGCCCGTCTGATCCTTTTTCTTCCTGTTCACCCAGAACCTCTTCCGTAAATTCAGAAAGGCAATATTCACATTTGTACTTTTGGGATTTGGGATCAAATCGAAGATCCCCACCGCAGTTTGGACATTTGTAACTGACAACTGACATGTATCACCTCCTGATTATGGGCGCGGGTTTCCGCATTCCGAACAGAACTTCCCAGTATTTTTAACTCCGCAGGCGCATGTCCAGTCTGCCGAAACCGGTCTTGCATTCCCGCAGTTTGAACAAAATTTCCCTGTATTGGAAGCTCCGCAGCTGC
>NZ_JAWYAJ010000161.1:0-15089 GCF_034124845.1 Robinsoniella sp. | reverse complement strand
AGTTGAAATTCGATACATCCAGTATCGGAAATGATTATTTTATTTATGCGTATGCCTTAGGCGTGAAGGATGTTTCTTCAACCTCTATTGGGAGATCAATATCTATGGTATTGCCGAAAGACCGGTTAACCAAGCCGGTACTTAAGGGCGAAATCCAACATGCAGACGGTGTTGTAATCCCGCCGGAAGATGGCTGCAGCAGAGACGAATATCCGACATTGAAATACGTATTCAGTTGGAAAAATGATAAAAATGAACTTAACAAGATCAAAGGATGCCGTATCCGGTTATTCGATGATGAAGGAACTATCATACCGCTGAATAGTCAGGATTATTTAGACATTACCGACCCGGGAGCTATGAAAGAAGAAGCAAGCTATACACTTACAAAAGATCTGTCTCTATACGCTGGAAAGACTTTGAGTATCAGTATTGTAAAACTTTCCAATTCCATCACAGCACTTGCATCAGAAGCGGGAATACTGCAATTTACAGTTCCCAAAACGAAGCTTAAAAGTC
This sequence comes from Robinsoniella sp., assembly GCF_034124845.1. NCBI lineage: Bacteria > Bacillati > Bacillota > Clostridia > Lachnospirales > Lachnospiraceae > Robinsoniella > Robinsoniella sp. The sequence goes on along the minus strand of NZ_JAWYAJ010000161.1, from coordinate 14,570 downwards.
CGGAAAATATCCAGGCAGAAATTCAACTGAGTGATGGATCTCCCGTTGGTGACAGTTGTACTCAGGCAGAGCTTGCGAATTTAACTTATGTATTTAATTGGGATAATAACCAAAGCGATTCAGGAAAAATCAAAGGACATAGGTTTGTATTAACAGATGGGGATGTGGAGATCAATTTTAACAATGGTGATTATGTATTAGACGGTGAAGCAACATCCAATACTATTAAAATGGATCTATCGCCATACGCCGGAAAAACTCTTGAAATGAAGATCATAAATATCCCGGCAGATGTAAATGAACTTTCCTCTGACCCTGGCGCTGTATCCATAAGCATTCCACTTCTTGCGCAGGTAAAATCGAATCTGCAGACAGAAGCATTGACACCGATTAACGATAATGTTAGGAACAGTGAAAGGGAAACGGCAGCTGGAGAAAAAGAAGTGAGTACCGAAACAGAAGTAAACAAAAATGCTGATCTGAATAAGAAAACAGATGAAAATGCAAAATCAGAAACAAACACGAAGGCAGTAACCAATACAGAAAAGGATACAGTATCTGCCGAAAAGGAAACGGTAAATACAAAATAGAAATAATATCCGCGGTTATCGCATATAAAATTTAATTCAAAATCCAGGGAAGTGAAAGCTTCTCTGGATTTTTACGTGTAATAAACATTTATTATTTTGAAGTTCAAAATATATTCACAAAATATTTCTTGACAAAACACACCTCCTCTTATATACTTTGAATATCAAAATATTTGATGAATAAAACTTAATTTCTGAATTAAAAGGAGAAAAAACCATGTTAGAAAAAATGAAAGACATTATCGCTGAGCAATTAAATTGTGAAACTGAGAATATTACATTAGAGACTTCATTCAAAGAAGATCTGGGAGCTGATTCTTTAGATTTGTTTGAGCTGGTAATGGCTTTGGAAGATGAGTATTCTGTAGAAATCCCTGCAGAAGACCTGGAAGAACTTACTACAGTTGGAAAAGTTCTGGATTACTTAAAAGCAAAAGGTGTAGAAGAATAATTCGAATAAAAGTCGGCGGAATCCGTCGGCTTTACTATATGTTTCGTTGAATGGAGGTCCGAAATGACGACAAGAGTAACCGAACTTTTAGGAATTGAATATCCAGTTATCCAGGGCGGCATGGCATGGGTAGCTGAGCATCATCTTGCGGCAGCTGTATCCGATGCGGGCGGCTTTGGCTTAATCGGTGCTGCAAGTGCTCCGGCTGAAGTGGTACGGGAAGAGATTCGTAAAGCAAAAGAACTGACAGATAAACCATTTGGAGTAAATGTAATGCTTCTAAGCCCTCATGCAGATGAGGTGGCAAAGGTAGTTGCAGAAGAAGGTGTTAAGGCAGTTACCACAGGAGCCGGCAATCCTGAAAAGTACATGGAGCTGTGGAAAGCAGCGGGCATAAAGGTAATTCCTGTAGTTGCTTCGGTAGCTCTGGCAAGAAGAATGGAGAAATACGGTGCGGATGCAGTCATTGCGGAAGGTATGGAATCCGGCGGACATATCGGATCACAGACAACGATGACACTGGTTCCGCAGGTAGTGGACGCGGTGAATATTCCGGTCATAGCAGCCGGCGGAATCGGTGACGGAAGAGGATTTGCAGCAGCTATGATGCTGGGGGCTGAGGCAGTACAGATCGGTACCCGTTTTGTAGTGGCAAATGAATCCATTGTTCATCAAAATTATAAAGACAGAGTCATTAAAGCAAAAGATATTGATTCAGAAGTTACAGGGACTACAACAGGACATCCGGTCCGCTCCCTGAGAAATAAAATGACAAGAGAATACGTTAAATTAGAAAAATCAGGAGCTTCCTTTGAAGAGCTGGAATATTTAACACTGGGATCTCTTCGCAGTGCAGTAATGGAAGGCGATATCATCACAGGAACTGTGATGGCAGGCCAGATCGCAGGCTTGATTAAAAAGGAGCAAAGCTGCTTAGAAATGATAGAAGAAATAATGGCGGAAGCCGGAGAATTACTAAAGCTATAATACTATTTGGAGTATAAAAGTCGAACGAGAATTATGATTACGAAAGGGTATCAGCATGAATAAAATAGCATTTGTGTTCCCGGGACAGGGTGCGCAGTACATAGGCATGGGTAAGGATTTTTACGAACAATATGAATCCAGTAAAGAGATCTTTGATCTGGCATCGAAAGTAACCGGACTGGATATCCCGGCACTGTGTTTTGAAGAAAATGACAAATTAAATATAACGGAATACACCCAGGTCTGTATGCTGGCTGTATCTGCAGCAATCTTAAAAGTTCTGGAAGAAAAAGGAGTATCTTCCTGTGTAAATGCAGGATTGAGCCTTGGAGAATATGGAGCACTGGCTGCTTCAAAAGTCCTGTCTCTTGAAGACGCGTTTAAAGTGGTCCGTCAAAGAGGCATTTATATGCAGGAAGCGGTTCCTTTTGGAGGTGCAATGGCAGCGGTTATCGGCATGGATGGAGAAAAGATTGCAGAAATCTGTGCAAATACAGATGGCATCGTCAGCGTGGCGAATTATAATTGTCCCGGACAGATCGCCATTACCGGAGAAGAAGCAGCGGTACAAAAAGCCTGTGAAGCTCTGAAAGAAGCCGGTGCAAGAAGAATCGTTCCATTAAACGTAAGCGGTCCCTTCCATTCTGCTATGTTAACAGAAGCCGGCAATAAGCTTGGTAAAGTATTAGATGAGGTGGAAATTCAGGATGTGAATACACCCTACGTTTCCAATGTAACAGCAGAATACGTAACCGATAAAAGCCAGGTTAAGGAATTACTGCAACAGCAGATTTATTCTTCCGTAAGATGGCAGCAGAGTGTGGAAAATATGATTGCCCAGGGTGTGGACACTTTTATAGAAATCGGACCAGGCAAAACCCTCAGCGGATTTTTACGTAAAATAGACCGGAATATGACAGCGTTGAATGTTGAGAAAGTGGAAGATATAAATAAGGTTTTAGCATCTGTGTCAAGGTAGTGCCGACCGGCGTAAATACGTCGATATATAGTGCCTGATATCTGTGTCAGGTGAGCGACTGCGAATTGACGGCGCAGCGGGCTGCGGCTAGATTCACAGTCGTGCACCCGGCGCAGGTAGCGGGTGCTATATAGTGGCGTATTTGCGCCGGGCGGCACTAGTATAGAGCATGTTTGAAACACGCTCTGGAGAAGATTTATAAAGGAGTATATATGTTAGAAAATAAAGTAGCATTAGTAACGGGAGCATCCAGGGGAATCGGCAAAGCAATTGCATTAAAGCTTGCTATGGATGGTGCATTCGTGATTGTAAATTATAACGGTTCCAAAGACAAAGCAGAAGAAGTTGTTGCACAGATAAAAGAAAACGGTCAAGATGCCGTATCCTTTCAATGTAATGTGGCTGATTATGACAGCACCGAAAAAATGATGAAAAAGTTATTAGCAGAGTATCAGCACATCGATATTCTGGTGAACAACGCAGGAATTACAAAAGATAATCTAATTATGAAAATGAGTGAAGCGGACTTTGATTCCGTAATCGACATAAATCTAAAAGGGTCATTTAATACAATCCGTCATTTATCCAGACAAATGTTAAAACAAAGAAGCGGTAAAATCATCAATATCGCATCGGTATCCGGTGTCCTTGGTAATATGGGGCAGGCAAATTATTCCGCTTCCAAGGCCGGTATTATCGGACTTACTAAATCTATGGCAAGAGAACTTGCAAGCAGAGGCATTACGGTAAATGCAATTGCACCAGGATTTATTGCTACAGAAATGACCGATGTATTATCCGATTCGGTAAAAGAGCAGTCCATTGCCCAGATCCCCTTAAAACGATTTGGAAAAGTAGAGGACGTGGCGGAAATGGCAGCCTTTCTGGCTTCTGACAGGGCAGACTATATTACCGGACAGGTAATCAGTGTAGACGGCGGCATGGCAATCTAGTGTCACTAGTGAAATTTACTGGCAATATCACACCTGCAAATGTTGCAGATATAACGGAGGTTAAACATGAGAAGAGTAGTAGTAACAGGAATGGGCGCAATTACACCGGTTGGTTTAAATGTAGAGAGCTTTTGGGACAGCGTAAAAAAAGAAAGAACCGGATTTGCTCCGATTACCAGATTTGACTGTACCGAATACCGGGCAAAACTTGCGGCAGAAATCAAGGATTTTGCCGCACAAGATTTTATGGACTTTAAAGCAGCAAAACGTATGGAGTTATTTTCCCAGTATGCAGTTGCTGCATCCAAAGAAGCAATTGAAGATTCCGGATTAGATATGTCAAAAGAAGATCCATATATGGTTGGATGTTCCGTAGGTTCCGGTATCGGAAGCCTTCAGGCTGCCGAAAGAGAACACACCAGACTGGTAGAAAAAGGACCCAGCCGTGTAAATCCTCTTCTGGTACCCCTTATGATATCCAATATGGCTGCCGGAAATGTCTCCATTCAGTTTGGATTAAAAGGCAAGAGCATCAATGTGGTAACTGCCTGTGCAACCGGGACACACTCCATCGGTGAAGCATTCCGTACCATCCAGTTTGGCGATGCCGATGTAATGGTTGCCGGTGGTTCAGAAGCATCCATCTGCCCAATCGGAGTTGGCGGATTTGCAGCATTAACTGCACTTTCCGGAGCAACAGATCCAACTAGATGTTCCATTCCCTTCGATAAAGAAAGAAGTGGTTTCATTATGGCTGAAGGTGCTGCAGTGGTAGTTCTGGAAGAGCTGGAGCATGCAAAAAAACGTGGTGCCCACATTTATGCCGAACTTGGCGGATATGGCGCAACCAGTGATGCTTATCATATTACCTCTCCTGCTGAAGATGGGGAAGGTGCTGCAAGAGCCATGTTAAATGCAGTGAAAGAAGCGGGATTAAAACCGGAAGACATTACTTATATCAATGCACACGGCACCAGCACACACCACAATGACTTATTTGAAACCAGAGCTATTAAAAAAGCTTTTGGTGATCATGCTTATAACATTCGTGTCAACTCTACAAAATCCATTACCGGACATATGTTAGGGGCTGCCGGCTCCATAGAATTCATCACTTGTATCAAAGAAATGGAAGAAGGTTATATTCATCCAACTGTAGGCTACCAGATACCGGATGAAGAACTGGATTTAAACTATGTTGCAGGAAAAGCTATAGAAGAGCCGGTAGAATATGCAATCAGCAACTCCCTTGGTTTTGGCGGACACAACTCCAGTATTTTAGTGAAGAAATATAGAGAGGAGTAATCATATGGAATTTGAAAATTTATTGACCTTAATCGATAAAGTAGCATCTACCGATCTTACCGATTTTTCGATTGACAATGGAGATGTAAAAATCTCCATGAAAAGAAAGCAAAAAGATGTAGTGGTAACCACTGTTTCTGAGGGAATGATGGCACAGCAGGCAATTACACAGGTGCCCGTCTCAGCTGCCTCAGTTCAAGCTGCACAAAGTGATTCTGTGCCGGAAGGAAATACCGTTAAGGCACCATTGGTAGGAACTTTCTATAATGCTGCTTCTCCTGAAAACCCGGCGTTTGTAAAAGTAGGCGATGTGGTAAAGAAAGGGCAGACTCTCGGTATCATAGAAGCAATGAAACTGATGAACGAAATTGAAAGCGAATTTGACGGTGTGGTAGAAGCAATTCTCATAGAAAATGAGCAGATGGTGGAATACGGACAGCCGTTGTTTGTAATCCGATAAACTACACATAACTTTGGAGGTAAAATTATGGCTTTATCAACGAAAGAAATTATGGAAATTATTCCTCACAGACAGCCGTTTTTATTAATAGATACCATTGAAGAATTAGAACCCGGGAAACGTGCTATTGGGAAAAAGTGCGTCAGCTACAATGAACCGTTCTTTGCAGGACATTTTCCCCAGGAGCCGGTTATGCCTGGTGTTTTAACCATAGAGGCACTGGCTCAGGTAGGAGCAGTGATCATCTTAAGCGTACCGGAGAACAAGGGTAAGGTTGCTTACTTTGGTGCAATCAATTCTGCTAAGTTCAAAGGTAAAGTATTACCAGGTGACGTATTAATGCTGGAAGTGGAAATGATTAAGGTGAAAGGTCCAATCGGTGTAGGGAAAGCAACTGCTACCGTAGACGGTAAAGTAGTTGCCATAGCTGAACTGACTTTTGCAATCGGATAGGAGATCATATGTTTCAGAAAATATTAATTGCTAACAGGGGAGAGATCGCCGTTCGCATTATCCGGGCATGCCGGGAACTTGGCATAAAAACGGTAGCCGTTTATTCAGAAGCGGACCGGGAAGCCCTTCATACACAGCTGGCAGACGAGGCAATCTGCATCGGACCTGCTTCTTCACTGGAGAGTTATCTGAATATGGAACGCATTTTAAGTGCTACCATAGCAGCAAAAGCAGATGCGATTCACCCCGGATTCGGCTTTCTTTCGGAAAACAGTAAATTTGTGGAAATGTGCCAGAAATGCAATATCACATTTATCGGTCCCAGCGCCGAAGTCATTAACCGCATGGGTAACAAATCAGAAGCCCGTGCCACGATGATGAAAGCCGGCGTTCCGGTTGTGCCGGGCACGAAAGAGCCGGTATATACTGCTGAGGAAGGCAAGCGGATTGCAGGAGAGATTGGTTATCCGGTTATGATTAAAGCCTCTTCCGGCGGCGGCGGAAAGGGAATGCGTATTTCAGAATCACCAGAAGATTTCACCGAGAATTTCCAGACTGCACAGATGGAATCCGTCAGAGGATTTGGGGATGATACCATGTATATTGAAAAGTACGTGCAAAATCCCAAACACATTGAATTCCAGATTATTGCGGATAAATTCGGAAATGTGGTTCAGCTTGGAGAGAGAGACTGCTCCATTCAGAGGCACCATCAAAAAGTGATTGAAGAATCTCCAAGTGCGGTTCTGACACCCAAATTGCGTAAAGCAATGGGAGAGACAGCCATTCATGCTGCCAGAGCAGCATCTTATGAAAATGCGGGAACCATTGAATTTCTTTTAGATAAAAATAAAAACTATTATTTCATGGAAATGAACACCCGTATCCAGGTAGAGCATCCGGTAACAGAAATGGTATCCGGAGTTGACCTGATCAAAGAGCAGATCTATATTGCAGCAGGACTTCCCCTCAGTGTAAAACAGGAAGACATTTGCTTAAACGGTCATGCCATTGAATGCAGAATTAATGCAGAGAACCCGGCTAAGAACTTTATGCCCTGCCCGGGAAAAATCAATGAAGTTCATCTCCCTGGCGGATACGGCGTTCGAATTGATACCGCTGTATACAGCGGATATGAGATTCCACCCTATTATGACTCTATGATTGCAAAAGTAATCGTGCATGACAAAACAAGGGCTAGTGCAATTGACAAAATGAGAAGTACTTTGGGTGAATTGATTTTAGATGGTGTTACCACAAATGTAGATTTTCAGTACGAAATACTGAATAATGAAGATTTTCAGGCTGGAGATTTTACAACGGATTTCATAGAAGAACATTTTTCATAGCGGCAGCAGAATGTGTTTGATGTTAAGGAGAGTATAAAATGTCAAAGCTTAAGGATATGTTTAAAAAAACTTCCTACATTCCAATCGGACGTTTGGATGAACCTAAGAAGGAAGAAAAACCTTCTGTAGAAGAAGATGCAGCACCTTGTGTACCGGAGGGGCTTTGGGTAAAATGTCCAAAATGCGGTAAATTGCTCTACAAGCAGGATGTAGTGGATAATCATTATGTATGTCCGAAATGCGAAGGTTATTTTCGGATTAAAACGAAGACCAGGCTGCGTATGGTTTTAGACCATGGTACGTTTGAAGCCTGGTATAATGACCTGCCACAGCGCAATCCGTTGGACTACCCGGGATATGAAGAAAAACTGGAAGCACAAAGGGAAAAAACACATCTGCACGAAGCAGTTACCATCGGCAAAGGCAAAATCTATGGAAAAGATGCCGTAGTGGGTGTCTGTGATGCACGTTTCTTAATGAGCAGTATGGGATACGTAGTAGGAGAAAAAATAACCCGTGCTTTTGAACAGGCAATTGATGAAAAATTACCAGTCATTTTATTTTGCTGCTCCGGGGGTGCCAGAATGCAGGAAGGAATTGTTTCCCTGATGCAGATGGCGAAAACTTCAGCTGCTATCAAACGTCATTCCGAAGCCGGGCTTCTGTATATTCCGGTTCTTACCGATCCCACAACGGGAGGTGTGACTGCAAGTTTTGCAATGTTAGGGGATATCATTCTAGCAGAGCCGGGTGCTTTAATCGGATTTGCTGGCCCAAGAGTTATTGCACAAACCATTGGACAGAAGCTTCCGGAAGGATTCCAGAGAGCAGAGTTTCTGGTGGAAAAAGGAATTATCGATGGGATTGTAGAGCGAAGTGACCTTAAGCTGCGTCTGGCGATGCTGATTGACATGCATGAAAGCAGAAATGGCTGCGCCTCTTTTCACAAAATAGCTGGGGAACTTGGAACTCTTTTAAATGGAGATAGCGATCCTTCTGATCCGGTGGTTTCCTTTATTGAAAAATCAGATTCCGGTCTGTCCGGTTTGGATACCAATCCAGCTGACCTGAATTTATCTGAAGAAGGATATAAAAAATCAGCCTGGGAAAAAGTACAGATTTCCAGAATGGCAGACCGTCCGACCAGTCTGGATTATATAGAAGCAATCTTTGAACATTTTACAGAACTACATGGAGACCGAAGCTTTCGTGACGATGGTGCCGTTGTAGGCGGCATCGCTTATCTGAACGGACAGCCGGTGACGGTAATCGGTCAGCAAAAGGGGAAAAATACCAAAGACAACATCACACGGAATTTTGGAATGGTCTCACCGGAAGGGTATCGTAAAGCACTCCGTTTCATGAAACAGGCTGAGAAATTTCACCGTCCTATTATTAATTTTGTTGACACACCAGGTGCTGCCTGCGGAATTGAAGCAGAAGAGCGGGGACAGGGAGAAGCAATTGCCCGTAATCTCATGGAAATGTCAGCCTTAAAAACCCCTGTTTTGAGTATAATGATCGGAGAAGGCGGCAGCGGCGGCGCACTGGGATTAGCAGTTGCAAATGAAGTATGGATGATGGAGAATGCCACGTACTCGGTTCTGTCACCGGAAGGCTTTGCATCGATTTTATGGAAAGACGGGAAGCGTGCAAAAGAAGCCTCGGAAATCATGAAGATAACAGCTGAAGACTTAAAGGAACTTGGCATAATTGAACTGATTATCCCGGAACAGGAACCTGCTATGATGGAAAACATAGCAGAAATTGCAGGATATATGAAGAAAAATATCTGTAGATTTCTGGAAGATCAGAATCAATTACAGACAGAGGAATTTGCAAAACAACGGTATCGCCGTTTCCGTAATATGTAGCACACAGGCAACCAAATTGCAAGCAAGCTTACAATATGCACAGGAGGTAAAAATGGAATTAAAACCGTTAAATATCGGGGATTTAACAGCTCGAATACCGATTATCCAGGGAGGAATGGGCGTAGGCGTAAGCTTGTCCAGGCTGGCCGGAAATGTTGCTGCCTGCGGCGGTGTTGGCATAATCTCTACCGCACAGATTGGTTATCGGGAGGAAGGATTTGAAAGTAATCCCATTGAAACAAATTTAAGGGCAATCGCCAATGAAATAAAAAAAGCACGCCAGATTGCAAAAGACGGCATTATCGGAGTTAATATCATGGTGGCTACGAAACGGTATGCTGAGTATGTAAAAGCTGCGGTTAGGTCTGGAGTGGATTTAATTATCTCCGGAGCCGGGCTTCCCACCATGCTGCCGGAATTGGTAAAGGACAGCAAGACTAAGATAGCTCCTATCGTATCTACCATCAAATCCGCCAGCGTGATCCTGAAAATGTGGGAACGCAAATCAGGCCGTCTTCCGGATCTGGTGGTTATCGAAGGACCGAGAGCCGGGGGACATCTGGGATTTTCACCGGACCAGCTGGATCATTTCACACCGGAGATATATGAAGAAGAAATCAAAGGCATTATAGGAGTGGTAAAAGGGTATGCCGACAAATACGAAACCCATATACCAGTTGTGGTTGCAGGCGGAATCTATAACAAAGCGGATATCGATCATGCATTGGAACTTGGCGCAGATGGCGTGCAGATGGGAACCCGTTTTGTTACAACTTACGAGTGTGACGCCAGTGATGCTTACAAACAGACTTATCTGAATGCATCAAAGAAAGATATCGCAATCGTTAAAAGTCCGGTAGGAATGCCGGGACGGGCAATTATCAACGGATTTATGAAGCATCCGACACCTGGTATCGGGCTAAGCGGAAAATGTCTGAATTGCCTGGAAAAATGCAATCCTGCAACAATCCCTTACTGCATCACCAGAGCACTGGTCAACGCAGCCAAAGGCAATACTGAGGATGCACTGCTGTTCTGTGGTGATAATGCATACCGGGCAGATAAACTGGAACATGTTAAGGATATTATGGATGAATTGACGAAATGAGTAAAGTTGGACAGTGACGATGCAGGCACTGTCCTCTTTTTGTATCAGGCAATCTTTAATTTTATGTCCAGATTTGAAGTGGAAACTGTCAAAATTTATACTATAATCGAAAATAAAGGTTGTAATAAAAACCACTTTCGGTATATAATGTGACTTAGAGCTTTAATTCAGCATTAATATAAGAAGGAGGAGCAATAAAATGAGTAAGGTTAGAACACGATTTGCACCAAGCCCTACAGGACGTATGCATGTAGGCAACTTAAGAACCGCATTATACGCATATTTAATCGCAAAGCATGACGGCGGCGATTTTATGCTTAGAATAGAGGATACTGACCAGGAACGCTTTATGGAAGGCGCACTGGATATTATTTACCGTACCCTGGATAAAACAGGTTTAGTTCATGATGAAGGTCCCGACAAAGACGGCGGAGTAGGTCCTTATGTGCAAAGTGAACGTCAGGCACAGGGAATCTACCTGAAGTATGCTAAAATGTTAATTGAAAAAGGCGAAGCATATTACTGTTTCTGTGATAAAGAACGCCTGGAATCCTTAAGACAGGAAGTTGCAGGAAAGGAAATTATTGTATATGACAAACACTGCCTGAACCTTCCAAAAGAAGAGATTGAATCCAAATTAGCAGCAGGTGTACCTTATGTAATCCGTCAGAATATGCCAAAAGAAGGCACTACAAAGTTTGAAGACGAGATCTATGGAACAATCGAAGTACCCAACTCAGAACTGGATGATATGATTCTCATCAAATCAGACGGATATCCGACTTATAACTTTGCAAATGTCGTAGACGATCATTTAATGGGAATTACACATGTAGTTCGCGGAAATGAATATTTATCTTCCGCACCGAAATATAACCGTCTGTATCAGGCATTTGGCTGGGAAGTGCCGGTATATGTACACTGCCCGCTGATTACCAACGAAGAACATAAGAAGTTAAGTAAAAGAAGCGGACATTCCTCTTATGAAGATCTGCTGGAACAGGGATTTTTAAGTGAAGCAATTGTAAACTATGTAGCTTTGCTAGGATGGTGCCCACAGGATAACCGTGAGATCTTCTCCCTGGCGGAATTAGTGGAAGCATTTGATTACCGTCATATGAGCAAATCACCGGCTGTCTTTGATATTAATAAGTTAAAATGGATGAATGGCGAATACATGAAGACCATGGATTTAGATGTATTCTATGAAAAAGCGCTGCCATTTATCAAACAGGCAATTACCAAAGACCTGGATTTAAAAAAGATTGCAGAAATGGTTAAGAGCAGAATCGAAGTATTCCCGGATATCCCCGATTTAATTGATTTCTTTGAAACCGTTCCGGAATATGACAGTGCCATGTACACCCATAAGAAAATGAAAACAAATGAAGAGACTTCTTTAGCCGTCCTGAAAGACCTTCTCCCCCTTCTGGAGAGCCAGGATGACTACAGCAATGATGCATTATATGCCCTTCTATCCGGGTATGTTTCGGAAAAGGGATGTAAAAACGGATATGTAATGTGGCCGGTACGTACAGCCGTATCCGGGAAACAGATGACCCCGGCCGGTGCTACGGAAATCATGGAAATCATCGGTAAAGAAGAATCCATTTCCCGTATCAGGGCTGCCATTGAAAAACTGAGTTAATTGCTGTAAAAGCAAAGGTAACGATTTGTAACTGTGAGAGAACGGAACAGTTACAAAAGGATCATAAATACAGTCAATGAGGGGCGGTGCAGACATGCACCGTCCCTATTGAGGGCTATAAAACAGATTTTAAGCGCACGGACTGCGCGAATGGAGGAAATACGAATGAGTTTTACTAAGGCTCAGTCGCGGGCGATTACCCACAAAGATGGTCCCATGATCGTGCTAGCCGGACCTGGTTCCGGGAAAACGACCGTAATCACAGAGCGGACAAAATATCTGATCCAGAACTATGGGATAAATCCTATGGAAATTTTGGTCATTACTTTTACAAAAGCGGCGGCACAGGAAATGCGGCAGCGGTTTTTACGATTAATGGAACAGGAGCAGACCCAGGTTACCTTTGGAACCTTTCATGCAATTTTTTTCGGAATCTTAAAACATGCTTATCATTTTACGGGAGACAATATACTTCGGGAAGATCTGAAGCATCAATATCTGAAAGACATTATAGAGCGGATGAATCTGGATATTGAAGATGAGGCGGAATTTATCGGAAATATTATTTCTGAAATCAGTCTTGTGAAAAATGATCAGATACCTTTAGAACACTATTATTCCACCACCTGTTCGGAAAATGCATTCCGGGATATCTACCAAAAATACCAGCTGCGTCTGGAAAAGGAAAATCGGCTGGACTTTGATGATATGCTGGTGTATACATATCAGCTGTTAAAAGAGCGCCCGGATATTCTCCTGGGCTGGCAAAACCGTTACCGTTACATATTGGTGGACGAATTCCAGGATATCAATAAAATTCAGTATGAAATTGTGAAAATGCTGGCTGCACCTGAGCATAATATTTTTATCGTAGGCGATGACGACCAATCCATTTACCGCTTTCGGGGGGCAAAACCGGAAATTATGCTGAATTTTCCAAAGGAGTTCAGAGATACGAAGACCATACTCCTGGACCAGAACTTCCGATGCACCGGCAATATTGTCAAAGCAGCGGAACTCGTAATCCGTCACAACCAGATGCGTTTTCAAAAGAATATGAAAGAAGTAAAAGAATCCGGTGATAAAATTGAACTGCACACATTTGCCAACCAACCACAGGAATGTGCTCATATTATAAAAAAAGTACAGGAATACATCAAGGAAGATTACCAGTACAGCGATATTGCCATCTTGTTCCGTACCAATACGGATGCCAGGCTGTTAGTTGAAAAATTTATGGAATATAACATCCCCTTTAAAATGAGAGACAGCATGCCAAATATCTACGACCACTGGATTGCAAAAAATGTAATCAGTTATATTCATCTGGCCCTGGGAAGCCGGGAACGGCGGGAATTTCTCCAGGTAATGAACCGTCCAAACCGTTATATCGGAAGAGAATGTGTAGATGAAGCACAGGTGTCTTTAGAGAATCTGAAAAAATATTACGATGACAAACACTGGGTAGTAGAGCGGATAGAGCAGCTGGAATATCAGTTGAATATTCTAAAACGGATGACGCCCTATGCTGCAATTAATTTTATACGTCATGGGATCGGATACGAAGCATACTTAAATGAATATGCAGATTTCAGAAAGATAAAAGTAGAAGACCTGTATGAAGTATTAAACGAGATGCAGGAGGGTGCAAAGGACTTTAAAACTTTTGAAGCCTGGTTTGCCCATATTGAAGAATATACAAAGGCGTTGACTGATCAGTCAAAGGAGAAGAATAAAGTATCCAATGCCGTTACCTTCACCACGCTGCACAGTTCTAAGGGTCTGGAATTTGCCAATGTATTCATCATTGATATCAATGAGGGCATCATACCTCACCGAAAAGCCATTCTGGATGCAGATATGCAGGAAGAGCGGCGGATGTTCTATGTGGGTATGACAAGGGCAAAGGAACACCTCCATATGTATTCCATCCGGGAACGCTATGGAAAGAACCTTCAGCCTTCTGTGTTTCTGGAAAATTTGAAACAGGATGTGAAAACAGCCGGTTAAATCTGAATAAAGACATCCTACTAAAAATCCCCTGCCGGATCATCCCAATGCAAACTTCAAGTCATTGGATTGATCCCGGCAGGGGATTATACTATTAAAAATGCTCAGCTTGAAAAATATAGATTATTCTTCTTCGTCTTCTTCTTCAGCATCTACTATTTCATCATATTCCTGTCCATCCAGAAACTCATCAAATGCATCAGCTGCAGCTTCATATTCATCATCATCTTCAATGTTTTCTAACATCGGATTACCATTCTCCTCAGAGAAACGATATAAGAATACTTCGCCTTCTTCGTTGTCACCCTCTTCATTTAATGGAAGAAGCGCAATATATTCTTTGTCACCAGCCGGGAAGATTGTTAATACCGCACATTCGACAACGTCGCCATTATCCATAGTA
>NZ_JAWYAJ010000160.1:0-12050 GCF_034124845.1 Robinsoniella sp. | reverse complement strand
GGCAATATACCAGACAGACATGGGATGAGTGGTATCTATTGGCTAAAGAGTACTTCCGGATAAACCAGAATCTGAAAATACCGATGAAATATAAAACGGATAACGGATATTTATTGGGACGTTGGATTGAACGTCAGAGAGCGGCTTATCACCAAAAAGGCGTATACAGAATTGATGACCGGAAAATCTACATGTTGAACCAGATTGGAATGGTGTGGTCACTGGGAATCAGGACGGAATGGGAGATCTGGTACCACTACATAAAGGATTATTATTATGAAAACGGGAATATTGAGATTCCCAGAAATTATATGTACCGGCATCAGCCTCTGGGAGAATGGGTCAGCTACCAGAGAAAGCGCTACCGGCAAGGCAAAATAAGCCAGAAACAGCAGTTAAAGCTGGAAACATTGGGGATGAAGTGGCAATTACGGGTCAGAAGAGAATGGGATGATTGGTATCAGGAGGCAAAAGCATATTACGAAGAATACGGGAACCTGGACATCCCGCTGGATTATTTAACGAGAGATGGAAACCGATTGGGGATGTGGATTAATATTCAAAGGGAAATAAGGAGAGGAACCCGGCCCACGTACCTGGATGAGCAGAAGATCAGCCGGTTAAATCAGATTGGAATGCTCTGGGGGTTACGCAGTATGCGGCAGACGGAGAAACAGGTGAATCTGCTTGCAAGCGGCTGACCGATTCAATATAAATACAGAAGGTAGATAGAGAACAGAAATGTATCAGAAAAATTTGAATAGTTGGATAAAGCACCTGGATTTTTTAGTCATAGATTTAATATGTGTGGAGTCGGCACTGGCACTTGCTTACATACTACGTTTTGGAAATCATTTGTTTTTTGAGAGAACGATATATTTTGAAGCTGCAATCACGCTGATATTTATTGACGGTTTCACGGCTTTGTTTTGGGGAAGCTACAAGGACATTTTAAGAAGAGGATATTTGAAAGAAGCACAGGCTACGCTGCACCATACCACATGTGTAATGGTAAGCTTTTTACTGTATCTTTATTTTGCAGAAAACACAAATATGTATTCCAGATATATCTTTTTATTGATGTATGGTATTTTCCCCGTATTTAGCTACGGTTTAAGATGTATTCGTAAATATTACTTAAAGCATTCTTTAAATTCAAATAGCAGACAGGTAAAACGAAATATATTACTCATTGTATCAGAAGAAAATGCAACGGAGATCATTAAATGCCTGCGGGCAAATAATTTTGGAAAATTTTCTATTACAGGATTGATTTTAATGGAAAATTCTATGGATTTGAAACAGGTGGAAAATATTCCGGTAGTGGCAGGAGAAGATAATGCATTAGCGTATATCAAAGAAAATTGGGTGGATGAGGTATTTATTAATCTGCCTAAAACATTAATTCTGCCCCAGGCACTGTTGGATGGCTGCGTTGAAATGGGTATAACAGTACATATAAACTTGATTAATACAACAAATTTGAATACCAACCAGATTGTTGAACAATTCGGAGGCTATACGGTCTTATCCAGTTCGGTAAATATGGTGACAGAAGGACAGTTATTGGGAAAAAGGCTTGTGGATATAGCCGGAGGTATTGTGGGTCTGGTGATAACCGCGGTTATGGTTGTAATCATTGGTCCGGTTATATATTTCAGCTCTCCCGGACCAATCTTTTTTCCCAGGTCAGAATAGGTAAAAATGGACGCCAGTTCCGCATTTATAAGTTCAGATCCATGTATATGGATGCAGAGCAAAGAAAAAAAGAATTAATAAATCAAAACCATATCAAAGAGAATCTGATGTTTAAAATAAAGAAAGATCCACGGATTATTAAGGGGATCGGAACCTTTATACGAAAGACTTCCATAGATGAACTTCCACAATTCTGGAATGTACTAAAGGGGGATATGAGTCTCGTTGGTACCCGTCCTCCCACATTAGACGAATGGGAAAGATATCAGTTGCATCATCGAAAACGGATTGCAATCAAACCTGGAATTACGGGGTTGTGGCAGGTAAGCGGAAGAAGTAATATTGATAATTTTGAAGAGGTTGTAAAGCTGGATGTCAGCTACATTATGCAGTGGTCCATTGCACTGGATCTTAAGATTTTAGTAAAAACAATCTGGGTAGTGATCAGGGGAGTGGGATCTGAGTAACCGGTCAGTGGGAAGAAATAATAATTCGTTTCAGACTTATAAACACATTAAGGTTAAATGAGGAGGTACTCATGATAAAAATATGTTTTGCCGCTTCCAGCGGCGGCCATTTGGAACAGCTGATGATGTTGAAAAAACTCATGAAAAAATATAACAGCTTCGTTTTGACAGAGAAGACGTTATATACGGTGGAGAACGAAGATATAAAAACTTATTATCTGCAGCAGGTAAACAGGAAAGAGAAAACATTCTTTCTGAGAATGGCAGCTAATTTTATCTATACCCTATATATCTGGATTAAAGAAAAGCCGGATATCGTAATCAGCACCGGTGTATTATCCACGATCCCGGTATGTATGCTGGCAAAGATTTTTCGCAAGAAAATAATCTATATTGAGTCTTTTGCCAAAGTCAGTTCCCCAACGGAAACCGGCAAACTGATATATAAATTTGCTGATCAGTTTTTAGTCCAGTTGCAGCAGATGACGGATATATATCAAAAGGCAATCTATAAAGTCGGAATTTATTAGAAGGTGGGATGACAAATGATATTTGTTACTTTGGGATCGCAGAAATTCCAATTTGACCGTCTCTTAAAGGAGATAGATCGATTGATAAAAACAGGAAGGATAACCGAAGAGGTGTTTGCACAGACCGGTTATAGCACTTACCAGCCAAAATATTTTCTATACAAGAACTTTTTGAACCGGGAAGAATTTAAAAAATGTATTGAAAAAAGCAGTTTTGTAATTACCCATGGAGGAACAGGAGCGATTATCAGTTCTTTGAAAATAGGGAAAAAGGTAATTGCCGTTCCCCGCAGGGGGGAATTTGGTGAGCATGTGGATAATCATCAATTACAGCTTCTCGTGCAATTTGATGAATTGAACTTAGTGTCTGCATGTTATGAACTGAATGATCTTGAAGATCATTTAATTGGGATCGGCAATCTGGAATTTGCTGCCTATCATTCCAATACAGAGAAGATTGTGGCAAGCATTGACCAGTTTTTAAGCAGTATATCGTGAGGGATGACATTGAAAAAGGTAAAAAAATACGCTGAGTATCTTATAACAAAAATACGGGTTGTTTTTAAGCAGAGAAAATATCTTTATGACAATACGGTGATCAAATATATGTATGAGAATCGTAGAAGAAAAGACCTTATTATTGTATTCAGCTCCTGTACCAGAAAAGGAATCAAAGCCAGATATAATTATGTGCGGACGTTGAAAAATATGGAGTTAGATCAATTGTTTATATTAGATGATTACGGGATTGATGGCAGGGGGATCTATTATCTGGGAAAGGGTATGGACTTTTTTGTGGAAAGGGCAGTTAGCCATTTGATCAGCCATATTACTTCCGGGCATCACTACCGGAAAATCATTTTTGCAGGTTCCAGTAAAGGCGGCTATGGTGCACTGAACTTTGGGCTGCAGTATCCGGGAAGTTATATTATTGCCGGCTCTCCCCAATATCATCTTGGGAGTTATCTGATGGATCCGGACAATCACCTGGATGATACGCTAACATACATAGCGGGTAAAAGCCGCGAATCCATTTCAAAGGCAGCAGTAAAGTACTTGGACTCACACTTATATTGTAAAATTCAAAATTATAAATCATATAAATCTTCTGTAAATATTTTTCTGTTTTATTCCCGGGAAGAACGTACCTATCAGGAGCATATAAAAGATTTAATCATTGATTTGAAAGAGAATGGGTTTTATCTGCAGGAAGATGTTGGGGAATATAAAAATCACTCTGATGTCAGTCTTCATTTTCCAGGATATTTAAAGACTGCAGTTCAATTAATCATAGATAGTGAGGAATGTTATGAAAAAGGTTAGTGTAATAGTACCGGTTTATAATGCCGACAAATATTTAACAAAATGTTTAATGTCTTTGGTTAATCAAACGCTGAAGCATATAGAAATTATTATTGTAAATGATGGGTCAACGGATGATTCACAAGAAATTATCGATCATTTCCAGAAAAAATACCCGGATAAAATCTCATCTATGGTCAGGAAAAACGGCGGTCAGGCATCCGCCAGAAACCAGGCTTTGACAATTTGCAGCGGGGAGTATGTAGGATTCTGTGATGCAGATGATTTTGTTGAACCCGATATGTTTCAAAAAATGTATGATAAGGCAAAAAAAACGAAAGCCGATTATGTAGCCTGTGGATACAAAGAAATTGTAGTGGATGGCGGGATTCAAACCATGCGGCGAAAATACGTAGGTGGAAAAAGGTGCTGCAGCCAAAAGGAAATGTTTATTGATCCGTTAGTGAATCCGTTTATTTCCATTTACAGAAGGGCTGTTTTAGAGGAAGCGGGTACACAGTTTCCGGAAGGATTGATCTATGAAGATACCGCATTTTACTTAAATACGATTCCCTATATCAGACACATGGCATATATAGAGGAAGCTTTGGCTTGCCGGACCATCCGGAAGGATTCTACGATGGCAACAACCCAGGCGGTTAAAATTGCTCAAATGCTTCAAATCATTCAATTAATCTATGACAATTATAAAGAAAGAGGGTTTCTGAATTTATATCAGAAGGAGCTGGAATATTTTTGTGTCAAAATCTTATTTTGCAGTTCGCTGAACAGAATCAGCTTTATTGATTGTAAGCAGGAAAGGAATGAACTGGTAAAAAATACTTATCATTTGGCAGGTGTCTTATTTCCCGATTATAAAAAGAACTGCTATCTTCAAAAAAACATAATAGGTATTTATATAAAGGTAATTACGAAAACAACATTACCTTTCATCGTGCAGGCACTGCGTATAAAGTATAAAGTAAAGAAAAGTCATTTATAGGAGATGTTTTACATGAAGATTTCAGTAGTAATGGCCACATATAATGGAGAAGAATATTTGCTGGAACAATTAAAATCACTGCTGAACCAAAGCCTGAAAATAGATGAAGTTATTATAGCCGATGACGGTTCTATGGATGGGACAGCTGTGATAATAAACGAGTTTATAAGGTTAAATGATTTACAGGATACCTGGTTTTTTTATCAGAACAGCCATAATTTGGGGTATGCCGATAATTTTTATTATGCCTTACAGCGGGCCGGCGGGGATATTATTTTCTTTTGTGACCAAGATGATATCTGGTTAGAAGATAAGGTGCATGTGATGCATGATATATTGAACCAAAAACCTCAAATCCAGCTGCTTTGTTCGGATTACGAACCCCTTGTATCCTCTTCGAATCCCCCGGCAGTTGATAAGAAAACATTAAGAAGCATGCAAAACAGCGGAGAATTAGAACAAATAAAACTAAACCGCAAAAATATTCATTTAGGCAGGCTGGGGTGCGTCATGTGCATCAGAAAAAGTTTTCGGGATAAAATTAAGCCTTATTGGTTTTCCGGCTGGGCACATGATGAATATGTGTGGAAGTTAGCCCAATGTGAAGACGGCTGCTACATTTATCATAAACCATTAATATTGCGCAGGCTTCATAACCACAACGTGTCTATGAAAAAAATGCATGAATTAGACAAGAGAATCCGGTTTCTGGATCTTCTTCTAAAAAGCTACAAGTCGGCTTATAGATATGTAGAACAGGAAAAGAGAAGCAGCAGGGGGCTGCATATGTTCCAAAAAAATATAAAGGCGGCTAAACTCAGAGTGGAATTACTTAGGGATCGTAAACTGCTAAACAGTATTAGACTTGTGAGATACCTGGGATATTATCAATACAGGAGATCTATTCTAATAGAACCATGTTTATTAATAAAGCATTCCCGGATAAAGGGGTCAGGCTGATGAAAAACAAGAAATTATTTATTTCTATGCATACCCTGGGGATCTGGCTGATATTTGGTGTTTTCTTTATGCCTGATTACTTTGGAATTAAGATTGGCTTTGCATTACATACCCAGCGGCTTGTTTTGATCTTGATCTGGTTCTGTATATTTCGGAACAGATCAAGAAAGATGGATTTTCTCTATACAATCAGGGCATTTCCCCATAACAGGCTTATATTTGCTTATCTGGCGGTCTGTCTGTATACGGCGTTGTTGCGGGGAGATGTAGGGACTTTTTTGTATCCGCTGTTTGATAACATACTATTGTTTTACACGATGGTATATCTGTTAAAAAATGATATAACCTTATCTGAAATGATTGCATATATTCTAAAATTTGCATGGATACTTTGTATCCTGGGAATTTTTGAGTATATTTTTAAATTTTCAATTTTTGCAAAAATGGAAGTGATACCGGGAATGTACAGCGGGATGGCTTATCGGGACGGAGTATTTCGTATTACAGGTCCTGCACATCATCCTATCGGATATGGTTTGTTTTTATTAATTGTATTTCCCTTATCCTGCTGGGATCGGTCAAAACAGGAAATAAATTTATTCCACAAACCGCTGTTTCTCATTCTGGTCGGAATAAATATCTATCTGACAGGCTCCAGATCCAGTCTGGGACTATTTGGATTGGAAGCAGTTGTTCTGCTCCTGGTAAGTGCGAAAGAAAGAGTCCGTTTGAACATCCTGATTGTGGGGTATACGACAATTATTTTTCTGGGCGTTTCGCTGCTGTTTTATCAGACGGCTCCCATGCAGGCAATTTGGAGTGCAATTACAAAAAGCATTGACGGTGCGTTCGGCACCTCTTTATCTGAGATGTTGGGATTTGATAAATCAGCGGTAATGGACAGTACCTTATATAGAAAGGAACTGCCAAAAATCTTTAGACTGGACTGGCTGAACCCACTTCTTGGCAGAGGGAGCAGCTATAATTTCAGCTGGGTTTCGAATGGTTATTGGATTCAATCCATAGATAATTTTTATGTGAAACAGTATATTGCCATTGCCTATCCTGGACTCATCACTTTTGTATTGATGTCAGCGGCGTTTTTGTGGGACATGCTCAGAAGTTTAGTAAGATATCCCGATCCTCTATTGAAAATAAGTCTGATTATTTGTGCATGTTATTTTATCAATTTATGGTGGGTGGATTCCTTAGGGACGCTGGATTATGTATTTTGTTTATTTGCCGCAGCGTTTGTAAAATGCCAGTATTACAGAAACCACGCTCTAAAATATAAGGACAAAATAAGATTGCGAGAGGTATCATATGCAAACCAAAGTAAGGATTAAAAATTTAGATTTCGTCAGAGGTATCAGTACACTTGGTATTGTATTTTATCACTGGTCCTGTTCCTTTTACCAGCATGGTATTACAGATTCATCAGGCATGTATCAGATCTTTTATTCTCTATTTGGCATAGACTGGGGGAGAATTGCAGTTACCATGTTCTTTGTATTATCCGGTGCTGCGATGTATTATAACTACCGCCCCAGGGTAAAAGATTATAAGAAATTTTACATAAAACGGTGGCTGAGTATTTTTCCGGAATTTTACCTGGCATTTTTTGCAATGTATCTGTTTTATATCTGGAAATATAGAGATATATTCTATAAAGGCAATCCCTGGTCCTTTCTTTATTCCCTGGTTGGAATGGATGGATACCTTTTATACAGAGGGGATAACTACTATATACTGGGTGAGTGGTTTTTAGGAGCAATTATCTTTTTATATTTACTTTTTCCTGTCTTTCTTAAAATATTTGAAAGATGGATGCTGCAGGGTACAGTGGTCATTCTGTTATTGTATGAAATCAATTTAGCTGTATCTCCATTTAAAATTTCTGACTGGAATCATCCGCTTACATGCTTATTAGCTTTTTGGATCGGGATGATTTTTATAAAATATAAAGATGCTCTCTCATGGAGGCGGATCGTGGCGGGGATACTTTTCTGTGTGGTAATGGTCTTTATGCAAAAGCGTTTAAACAGTATTGTTGTAAGTCAGGCGGTTGGGATTTTGTTATTCTTGATCCTTTTTAAAATTCCCTTTAAGAAGGAAAATTTTATGCACAGGATAATCAAGCGGATATCCCTCATCAGCTATTCCATTTTTTTAGTACACCACGTCATCATTAACACCATCATGCCAAGGTTTTCCGGAAAGCAGCTGCATCCATTTATGAGCTTTATGACGCTGGTATTGGTTTTTGTGCTAACCATTCCGGCAGCCAGCTGCCTTCATTTGGCAGGCAGTAAAATTAGAAAATTTATTGAGCAAGACAGATAAAATGCAAAGGGATGTGATGAAGTTGAATAAGCGTATTGCAGTGCTTATAGCGACCTACAATGGAGGAAAATACATAGAAGATCTGTTGAAATCTCTGTTAAACCAGACGTTTCAGGATTTCGAATGCCTGATTCATGACGATGGATCCGGCGATGGTACACAAACCATTCTGAACCAATACAGCCGGAGGTATCCGGATAAATTTCAGATATTGGAATATCAGCCTATGGGCAGGTCTAATAAAAATTTTTATTCATTAATGCAAAAAGCAGATCATCCATACGTGATGTTCTGCGATCAGGATGATGTCTGGTTAGAGGATAAAATCAAACGGTCTTATGAAACGATAAAAAGACTGGAAGATAAATATGGAGCAGATAAACCGATCGCAGCTTTTTCTGACTTAATCGTTGTGGATCAGGAATTAAATACCATTCATCCGTCATTTTTCCAATATTCCGATATAAATCCGGACAGGTTTAGTCTGCCACAGCTGATGACAGGTAATATAGCCGCAGGTTGTTCGATGATTATCAACCGGAAATTAAACCGGACGGCATCTTCAGATTCAGACAATCCTGTCATGCATGACTGGTGGTGTATGCAGATTGCTTCGGCTCTGGGGTATATAAAACGGATTCCTTCACCACCCATGATTTTATACAGACAGCATGCAGATAATGTTGTTGGTTCTGCGGAATTTAAGAAAGCCAGAAATCTGTTTCACAAGCTGCAAAATAAAATTCTGAATCTGGGAAGCGCAGCACCTTCTTCCTATCTAAAAATGCAGAGAAACAACGCTTTAATGCTGGCAGCAATTATCGGAGAGGATTGTAGGTGGTATGAATTTTTAAATCAGTTTGCCCATATTTCAACTAAGAAAAAGACAGAGAGAATCGCATTTTATCAAAAATATAATCTGATTAATCCACATAGCTGTAAGTGCTGGATCCTGTTATGGGTATGATATGTCAGAAGGGGATCATTGGATTCCGGAAAGGTGAAATCTATGAAAATATTACATATAAGCAGCGGTGCACCACTGGATTACCGGGGAGGAATACAAAATTATGTAAGAACTCTGGCTAAGGCACAGCATGAAAAAGGAGATGAAGTCTATGTGCTTGGGGACAGCAGTAAGGAGGAATATGAGTTCAAGCTGGATTCGTATAATCCCAGCTGTAAAGTAGTACGGCTTGGAATGCTGAAAGATCCGGAACAGCTGCGTCTTCTAAAGGATTTCTTTGAGAAGAACAGGTTTGATTTGATCCATATTCATATGATGATGAATATAGATTGGGATATCTGCAGTATCTTAAAGGATTACCGGTACATAGTGAGCTTACACGATTATTTCTTTATCTGTCCACGTGTAAATATGATGAAACCGGACCGGTCACTCTGCCAAAGAAGGAACGGAGAACAGTGCAGAAAATGTGTCAGTTACTGGGAACAGGCAGCAGTTCTGAGAAAGCCCTATAATCTGGCAAGAAAGCTGTTGAAAAAGCCTTTGCTGAAAGCGCCTTATCTGCCTCAGAAAATTACAGATATCCGATTTGCGAAGTTTAAAGAGCTGCTGGAAAATGCCAGTCTTCTGATACCCGTTTCGAAAAGAGTGGAAGCAATCTTTCGGGATTCCGGAATCAATGGGAGTTATGAGACGCTATATATTGGAAACACATCAGCGTATTCTTTTAAAGAAGAAAGATCCACGGGTGGAGAATCCAACCGGAAGATAATTGTTGCCATGATTGGCAGTTTTGTTTTTATTAAGGGAGCGGAACAGTTTATTAAGATTGCAAATAAACTGGATAGGGATAAATACGAGCTTCATTTCTGGGGAAATTGCCAGGAGTATGAAGAGCAGATGAGAGATGCGGGGATTAGGAATCACGGTAAATATGATCCGGATGATCTGGAAAAGATCCTCTCTGCCATAGATATCGGATGCATACTGCCGGTGTGGGAAGATAATGCTCCGCAGGTGGTTATGGAACTGTTAAACAACCGCGTTCCAGTGGTTGCCACGAAAATGGGCGGGATACCAGAGTTCATTAATGAAAGCAATGGTTATTTATATGACCCTTATTCAGAAGAATCATTTGGAAAGTTATTAGATTTTTTTGGAAATCTTACTCTTGAGCGTATCCGGGAAATGTCCCGGGAAATACAGCGTACTTTAACACCGGATGAGCATCTGGAGCAGCTGCAAACAGTTTATAAGAAAGTCTTAGCGAATCATTTATGAAAGCACAAAAGAGTATAAAAAAGAATTACATATACAATGTCAGCTATCAGATATTGACTTTGCTTACCCCATTTATAACCACCCCCTATATTTCCCGTGTTCTTGGGGCAGAAGGAATCGGTACATACAGTTATTCCAATTCGATTGTTTCATATTTCATACTGGTTGCTGTACTGGGACTGCACACGTATGGACAGAGGGAAGCAGCCTACTCTCAGGATGACCGTGTAAAGATAAGCGGAATTTTTTGGGAAACAACTATTTTTAAACTGATTACGTCGGTAATCAGTTTGTCCGCATATTTTATTTTTATTTCCTTTTTCAGAAATAACCGTGGGGTATTTTTGATCCAGTCTATCACAATTTTAGCAACAGCCCTTGACATATCCTGGTTTTTCCAGGGGCTTGAGGAATTTGGGAAGATTGCTCTGCGAAACTGCGGTTTTAAGGTTTTAAATATTGCATATATCTTTCTGTTTGTGAAAAGCAAAGAGGATATCCTGACTTATATCTTTGGGATTGCAGCCCTGACTTTAGCCGGGAATATATCCATGTGGAGCTATTTACCGAAATATCTGGTGAAGATCAGATTACGGGATATTAAGGTTTTTCGTAATGCCAGAGATATTATCCAGCTCTTTATTCCCACGGTTGCGATACAGATTTATACCGTTCTGGATAAAACAATGATCGGTATGTATGCCAGCTCTTACAGTGAAAATGGATTTTATGAACAGGCTGAGCGATTATCAAAAATGGCTCTTATGATTATCACTTCTCTGGGAACGGTGATGTCTCCCCGGATTGCTTATACCTACATCAAAAAAGATATTGAAAAACTGCAGTATTATATGTACCGCTCTTACCGCTTTGTATGGTTTATGGCAATTCCGATTATGTTTGGGCTGATTGCCGTGGCGGATCTGGTCGTACCGTGGTTTTATGGACCGGGGTATGAAAGGTGTGTTATTTTAATTCGAATATTTAGTATTTTGGTCTTGGCTATTGGATTGAGTAATGTAACCGGAATGCAGCTGCTGATTCCCATTAAAAAGCAAAATGTTTTTACCATTACGGTGCTGGCTGGTGCGGTTGTAAATTTAATAATAAATCTATTTCTGATACCAAAGTATTTTGCGGTGGGTGCAGCAGTGGCTTCTATCGCAGCAGAGTTCATGGTAACTGCAATTCAATTTGTCTATGTGGTTCAGATAAAGAAACTTTTTACCTATAGGGGCATATTCCGGTATTCTGGCAGGTATTTTCTGTGCGGTGGAACGATGTATGCAACCGTCACTGTTATGAAACCGTTTTTAAAGCCGGATGCAGCGGGAACCTTTTTTGCCGTTATAATGGGCGGAATCATATATTTTGGAATGCTGTTCCTCTGGAAAGATGATTTTGTAACTGCATTATGCAAAAAAGCAGTTCGCTTAGGGAGAAAAAAGAGTGAAAAATAAACCAGATTTTAAGCCGACTTGAACTAAGGGGTATTCCCC
>NZ_JAWYAJ010000159.1:0-11104 GCF_034124845.1 Robinsoniella sp. | reverse complement strand
CGGTGTATATAAAACTGCCAGGGACAGGGGATTTCATAAAGTGTTTGGTATGCTTCACGGAATTCAGGGGTTTTTAGACGAGAAATACATTGATCTGTCGAAATATATTAAAAATGACCTGGATATTGAATTATTGAAGAGAACTCCATCGGCTTATCTGGGATCCTGCCGTTACAAACTGCCGGAGATTCATGAAGATAAAGATATCTATGAGAAGATATTTGAGATATTAAACAGGCTGGAAATTGACAGCTTTATCTACATCGGCGGAAATGACTCCATGGACACCATTAAGAAGCTTTCTGACTATGCAATACTTACGGGACAGTCTCAGAAATTTGTAGGCGTGCCCAAAACCATTGACAATGATCTTGCACTTACCGATCACACGCCCGGTTTTGGCAGTGCAGCTAAATACATTGGAACGTCCACAAAAGAAGTGATCCGGGACGGTCTGGGACTTTCTTATAAGAAGGATATTGTTACAATTATCGAAATTATGGGCAGAAATGCCGGATGGCTTACTGGAGCGGCGGCCCTTTCAAAAGGGGAAGACTGTGATGGACCGGACTTAATTTATCTGCCGGAACTTCCGTTTGATGTTTCCAAATTTTTAGATAAAATACGTTCCCTGATCAAGAAAAAACATTCCATCGTGGTGGCCGTTTCCGAGGGCATTAAATTAGCAGACGGAAGGTATGTATGTGAACTTTCCCAGAACTCCGATTATGTGGATGCATTTGGACATAAACAGTTAAGCGGAACAGCTGATTATCTGGCGAACCTGATTTCAGCAGAGATTGGATGTAAAACAAGAGGCGTGGAATTTAGTACGCTGCAAAGAAGCGCATCCCATGTGGCATCCAGAGTGGATATCAATGAAGCATTTATGGTTGGCGGTGCCGCTGTAAAAGCAGCGGATGAAGGAGATACCGGAAAAATGGTTGTTATTGACCGTGTATCGGATGATCCCTATCAGTGTGCAACCGGCATATATGATGTGCACAAAATTGCAAACGATGAAAAATTGGTTCCAAGAGAATGGATTACCAAAGACGGAACTTATGTCACCAATGAATTTCTGGCATATGTAAAGCCACTGGTGCAGGGGGATTATCCTCCGGTAATGGTTGACGGTATTCCGAGGCATCTGGTCTATAAATAAAAAATATGTAACATATTGTAAATGATATAAGCTCTGACGCGACAAAAAACAGCGGCAGGGCTTATATTTTTGCGGGATTACTGAAAAAAATACGCAATAACAGGTTATTAATGCGGTTTTTCACTTGACTAGAATGGGATATGTGTTAAAATAAAACTGTGCGCAAAGCTCGCAGATATGGTAGTTATGCAGAGATCAGATACTCTGTACTAACATATACAAATACATTTTAGGAGGAATTAGTAAAAATGGCAAAATGGGTTTACTTATTCAAAGAAGGAAACGCAAGTATGAAAAACCTTCTTGGTGGAAAAGGTGCTAACTTAGCTGAAATGACTAACTTAGGACTTCCAATCCCTCAAGGTTTCACCGTTACGACAGAAGCTTGTACAGACTATTACAATAGCGGCAAGAAGATTACAGAAGAAGTGCAGGATCAGATTTTCAAAGCAATCGGAGAACTGGAAAAAATCCAGGGCAAAACATTTGGTGATATTGAAGATCCATTATTAGTATCTGTACGTTCAGGAGCTAGAGCTTCTATGCCAGGTATGATGGATACAATTCTTAACTTAGGTTTAAATGATGTTGCAGTAGAAGGATTCGCTAAGAAAACTGGTAATCCAAGATTCGCTTATGACTCATATAGAAGATTTATCCAGATGTTCTCTGACGTAGTTATGGAAATGAGCAAAACTTTCTTCGAAGGTATCTTAACAGATGTAAAAGAAGAAAAAGGTGCTAAATTCGATACAGATCTTACAGCAGAAGATTTACAGGAAGTAATTGCAAAATACAAAGCAATCTACAAAGAAAAAATGGGCGAAGAATTCCCACAGGATCCTAAGATCCAGTTAATGGAAGCTGTTAAAGCAGTATTCCGTTCATGGGACAACCCTCGTGCTATCGTATACCGTCGTATGAACGACATCCCTGGAAGCTGGGGAACAGCTGTAAACGTTCAGGCAATGGTATTTGGTAACATGGGCGAAACATCCGGAACAGGTGTTGCATTTACACGTAACCCATCTACCGGTGACAATGGTATCTACGGTGAATACTTAATCAACGCTCAGGGTGAAGACGTTGTTGCCGGTATCCGTACACCACAGCCAATCTCCAAATTAGCAGAAGATTTACCGGAATGCTATGAAGAATTTATGGCAATCGCTAAAAAATTAGAGAACCATTACCGTGATATGCAGGATATGGAATTCACTATCCAGGAAGGTAAATTATACTTCTTACAGACACGTAACGGTAAGAGAACAGCTCCGGCAGCTCTGAAAATCGCTTGTGATTTAGTTGATGAAGGAAAGATCACAAGAGAAGAAGCAGTTTGCAGAATCGAAGCTAAATCTCTGGATCAGTTATTACATCCTACCTTTAATGCAGCAGCATTAAAAGCAGGCGAAGTAATCGGATCTGCTCTTCCGGCATCTCCAGGTGCAGCAGCAGGTAAAGTATACTTCACAGCAGACGAAGCGAAAGCAGCTCACGAAGCTGGTGAAAGAGTTATCTTAGTTCGTCTTGAGACATCTCCGGAAGATATCGAAGGTATGCATGCAGCTGAAGGTATCTTAACAGTACGTGGCGGTATGACATCTCACGCAGCAGTAGTTGCACGTGGTATGGGTACAGCTTGTGTATCTGGTTGTGGAGAAATCAAAATTGATGAAGAAGCAAAATATTTCGAACTTGGCGGACACAAGATTGTAGAAGGAGATTACATTTCCTTAGACGGTTCTACAGGTAAGATCTATTTAGGCGACATCGCTACAGAAGAAGCATCCGTAAGCGGAGACTTCGGAAGAATTATGAGATGGGCTGATAAATTCAAAACATTGAAAGTAAGAACCAATGCAGATACTCCTGCAGATACAGCAAACGCTGTTAAATTAGGAGCTGAAGGTATCGGTCTTTGCCGTACAGAGCATATGTTCTTTGAAGCTGACAGAATTCCTAAGATCCGTAAAATGATCCTTTCTGACAGTGTAGAAGCAAGAGAAGCAGCTCTTAACGAATTAATCCCATTCCAGAAAGCAGACTTCAAAGCTATGTACGAAGTTCTGGAAGGAAAGCCGATGACAGTTCGTTACTTAGATCCGCCTCTTCATGAGTTCGTTCCTACTGATGCAGAAGATATCGCTGCATTAGCAAAAGACATGGGCTTAACACCAGAAGAAGTAAAAGCTAAATGTGATGAATTACATGAGTTCAACCCAATGATGGGACACAGAGGATGCCGTCTTGCAGTAACATATCCTGAAATTGCAAGAATGCAGACAAGAGCCGTAATGGAAGCTGCTATCGAAGTGAAAGCTGAAAAAGGTTTCAACGTAGTTCCTGAAATCATGATCCCATTAGTTGGCGATAAGACAGAATTAAAATTCGTTAAAGATGTTGTTGTAGAAACAGCAGAAAAAGTAAAAGAAGAAAAAGGATCTGACATCGTTTACCACATCGGTACTATGATCGAAATCCCAAGAGCAGCTTTACTTGCTAACGAAATTGCTGAAGAAGCTGAATTCTTCTCATTCGGTACAAACGATTTAACACAGATGACATTTGGTTTCTCACGTGATGATGCTGGTAAGTTCTTAGATGCTTACTACAAAGCAAAAATCTACGAATCAGATCCATTTGCAAGATTAGACCAGAACGGTGTTGGCCAGTTAGTAGAAATGGCAGTTAAGAAAGGCCGTTCAACAAATGCAGGCATCAAACTTGGTATCTGTGGAGAACACGGTGGAGATCCTTCATCCGTAGAATTCTGCCATAAGATTGGTCTGAGCTATGTATCCTGCTCACCATTCCGTGTGCCGATCGCTAGATTAGCAGCAGCACAGGCAGCATTGAATAATAAATAAGATTTGCTATTAGCTGAATACAGCCCTTATCTGATAGGATGAGGGCTGTAAAAGTTAGGTGGTTCATCAGTATAGCTGGTGAACCACTTTTTTTGTGTAAGCGTATAAGCGCGAGAGAGAAAAAGGAGGTATATATAGTTGATCATTAGATGAAAATGAAAGTATGGTAAAATAAGGAAGTTGTGATACTTCCTGGAAGGTGCTATAATATTAAAAAGTTTAAAACAGAGGTTACATACACGGGGAGGTTCCGGGATGAATCCGCACTTAGCACAGATTATGCAGATGGCGAACTTGGAAATCATGGAATATAACATGGAAACACGCAGAGAAATGGGTTCCTTTAACCGTAAAATTCCATATTATATTATGTCATATTTAAAAGAAGGTTCTGCAGTTTTAAAAATTGGCGGGCAGAAATATCAAACGGGCCCGGGGAGTATCGTGATTATTCCTGAAAATGTTGAGCATAGTCACTATAAGACCGATGGAAAGCCGACAACGTTTTTATGGTGGCATTTTTCATTTAAGATTCAGTATACGGTAGATGCATTGAAAATACTGAACTTTCCGGTGGTTTCTTATCTAAAAGACAGGGAGGGATTTGAAAAGATATTCTGCAGATTTTATGATGGGCATAAGGAAATGAATAAATTATCAGAGCTATTAATGCACAGGGCCTGTGGGTTAGAATTAGTCGCCTATTTGGTAGAGGAATTAATCGCTGAAAAGAGACTGGGTTTAAATGCGAATGTTCCCAAAGCATTCTGGAGTATATTTCAATTAGTCAACAGCCAGGAAAACCAGCAGATATCACTGCATGTATTAGCTGAACGATATCATATGAGTCCTACCTATATTTCTAATCGGTTTAAACATTATTTTGGCTGCTCGCCCATAGCTATGCGCAATAATATTATTTTTGAACGATCTAAACTGATGTTGCAGAATAGTGACATGTCTGTCAGTGAAATTGCTGAGCGGTCAGGATTTGAAAATATTACAAGTTTTACACACTTTTTTACACACCGCGCGAAGATTAGCCCCACGGAATATCGGAGCACAAGTTTGCGGTTACATATCTAAATATCAGATACTAGTGTGCATGGCTGTATCAGAATTGCTCCTGGTTCCATGTTTGGTGTATGATAATTGGATTCCGTTAGGATTTTTACTTATGTATAAAATAGACAAATTAAGGCTATGTTAAAACAATCAAAATTTTGCTTAAAATTTTGGTTGTAATTTTTTACTTATTTATTTGCTGAAATTTAAATGAAATACGTCATTATAACGAAATGTGTATTAAAAATACGGATAAATAAGTTAATATAACGAATATTAGATAGATTAAATCAGAAAAGGGATGGAAAAATTGTGATATCAAAAAAGCATTATATTGGAAACAAATATGTATTTTTGACAAATACCTCATAAGAATGAACATTCCAAAGAGATTTCCAAAACTTTATAATAAGGTTATCTAAAAACACAGGTGGGATATAGAAAGGAGAAGTCTATGAGGAGAAAAGGTTTTTTAACAATTGCAGCATTAGTAACGTCAATGGTATTTAGTGGATGTATGAGTGGAACAGTTCAAAAAAATGCAGAAACAAGTCCGTCAGATATGAAAACGGAAAAAGCAAAGGAAGAAACCCCGGGAAAGGCAGATTCTAATACCGAATCAAAAACCACAGATGCCGGAGATACAGCGGAAAACAAAGATTCCGAAGAAACAGGGGAGTATACAGATATTACGATATGGGATGGAATGACGGATGGTGATGGAAATACCCTGATGCAAGCATTGGCAGATGGGTTTGCAGCGGAACATGGAATACAAGTTGAACGTGTCGTAATGAAGATGGAGGATCTGAGAACAACCATAAAGGCGGCAATTAATTCAGGCGAAGGTCCGGATGTATTCAGCTATGAGATTGGCGCAGGATATCTGGGGGTGCTGGCAAATTCTGGTCTGGCATTTGACTTAACTAGTTATGCTGCAGATCATGGATGGGATCAGTTATTTATGGATAATGCCATCTCTTCCTGTACCTTTAATGGCAAATTATATGGAATCGGTAATGAGCTTGAAGCTCTTGGAGTATTTTACAACCGGGCAACATTCGAGAAGTATGGTTTAAAAGAACCGGAAACCTATGAGGAATTTGAAGAAATCTGTGCCACTCTGAAAGAAAAAGGGGAACTTCCGATTATGGTTGATGATTTGGACCAGTGGCCAGGATATCACTATGAGAGCCTTTGGACCAATGCATTTGCCGGATGTGATACCATGAATGAAATTTTAGCATTAAAACAGAGTTTTAACCAGGATAAACTGGCAGAAGGGCTGGATAAGCTGCACGAAATCGTAATAAATGGATGGACAATCGATGCCCCGCTGGCAATGGCCCATGATGATGCTAGAAAAATGTTTTTGTCAGGAAAGGCAGCAATGTATCCAACGGGAACCTGGGAAGTAGCAACTTTCGGTGGAGAAGAAGGATTAGGAGATGACTGCGGCTTTTTCTTTTTACCTTCCCCAAGCGGAACTGAAACTTCGGGAGTTTTTGGTTTGGGAGGATCTTTTGTTGTAAATGCGAAGTCAGACAAAACATTTACGGCAATTAAATTTATGGAATATATGTTTAATGATGAAAATGTTCAGAAATGGTATGAAGCATCTTATATGCCGGCTACTACCAATGCCAAAATCGAGAATTATCAGATTTCTTCGCTGTTTATGGATTGGGCAGATTCTGCATTAAATTCAGAAAAACAGGGAAATAACCTGGATGTTTTAATGCCGACAAAAGTAAATGAGGCAACTGCTAATTATATGCAGGAGTTACTGGCGGGAAAGAAGACCGGTATACAGTGTATGGAGGAAAAACAGACTACGCTGGAACAAGAGGTGAAAGACGGAAACTATGAGGCGGTTATAAAATAGTAAAATCTGTTTTAAGTGTGGAAAGGAAGGGATTGGATGAGGTTTTCTGGTAGAAAAAGAAGAGCAGTACATAAATGGTTTATCGCTATGTTATTTGTTGCGCCAGCTTTGGTTTGCTACATTATTTTTGCAGTCATTCCAATATTGAATACGATAGAATTAAGTTTCTATAAATGGGATGGTGCTTCGCCTGTTATGCAATTTGTTGGTCTGGATAACTATAAGGAAATCTTTACCAATCCTATTTTCTGGAAGTCACTTAGCCATAATTTATTCTGGATTTGTTTTACGATATTAATTCCGACTATTTTTGGAATCATACTGGCTGTAATGCTGAGCCAGAAATTTGTAAAAGGAAGGCTATTGTTTCGCGTAATATTTTATATGCCGTCTATTGTGTCTATGGTAGCGGTAAGTGTCATTTGGAATTGGATATTAAATCCCGAATTTGGAATTTTGAATCGTGTACTTAAGGCGTTTGGACTGGGGTTTCTTGCATTTGACTGGCTGGGAAACGAAAAGACAGTAATGATTGCTTTACTGATTGCAGGAAGCTGGGTGCATTATGGATTCTGTATGGTAATAACTATGGCTGCATTGTCCGGGATTGATGCAAGTTATACGGAAGTGGCACGATTAGAAGGTGCGAATCCGGTACAGACATTTTTTTATGTTACATTACCATTATTAAAAAATACTTTTACGCTGTTGGCATTAAATTCTCTAATCGGATCATTTAAGGTATTTGAAATTGTCTATATGATGACAAAAGGCGGGCCTTATTATTCTTCTGAAGTAATCTCAACGTATATGTACCGTACTGCATTTACGAACAGTGAATTTGGACTGGGATCTGCAATAGCTACCGTATTATCCGTTTTAATAGCAGTTTGTTCAGCCATTTACATGAAATGTTCGGAAAAAGAAGATTAGCAGCGGCATGATTGTATATCAAGGCGTTGACGGATGATAAAAAGAAAGGAAAGAATAGTATGAAGCGAAAAAGTAAAAAGCCGGTTGCTGTGATTGCAAAGCAAATATTAACATATGCCATTTTAATTATTACACTAATTATTTCAATTATGCCATTATTGTGGATGTGGCAGGCAGCATTAGTACCTTCGGATAAGTTAAATATTGATCCATTTGCGATTCCTACTTCCTTTACATGGGAAAATATGACCAAGGCATGGACAACCGGTAAGATGAACGTGTACCTTGTCAACAGTATAATGGTTGCTGTTCCCCGAGTTGCGGGAGTACTGCTTCTCGCCTCTTTTGCGGGCTATGCATTTGGAAAACTGAAATTTAAAGGCAGGGATAAAATATTTTCTTTTATGTTATTCGGGATGATGCTTCCGGTTCAGGCAATGGTGATTCCACTTTACTATAATTTGCAGCAGCTGGGGCTGATCAATACCAGATGGGCGATGGTGATACCATATTTTGGGCTGTCGATGCCATTTGGAATATTTATGATGCGGGCATTCTTTCGTGATCTGCCGGATGCGCTGATTGAATCAGCGACAATTGACGGCTGTAATGAATTAACCACCTTTATTTATATCATGATGCCATTGATAAAACCCGCGTTATCCGCGTTGCTGGTATTTGAATTTATGTGGTCATGGAATGATATGTTTCTGCCCATGTTAGTTGTGTATAAGGATACTGCAAGGACGCTTCCTCTGGGACTTATGTTCTTCTTTGGAAAATATACTGCAGATCATTCGCTTATTGCAGCAGGTGTCACTATTTGTACACTGCCTATTGTAATTGTATATACGCTGTTTCAAAAGAGTTTTATCTCTGGTATAACAGCCGGAGCAGTGAAAGGCTAATGGATATAGTTGATATTAACAATATAAACATAGAAAAATTTGGAGGTTGTCATGGATAAAGTAAGGATAGGAATTTTAGGTGCAGGCAGCATGGGAAGTGTTCATGCAGATCATCTGTCTAAGATTGAAGATTGCAGGATAACAGCAGTATGTGATTTGAGTATGGACAGGGCAAAGCAGCTGGCTGACAAGGTGAGTGCCCATGCTTATGCCGATTTTGATGAAATGCTGGAAAAGGAGACTTTGGAAGTGTTGTATATTCTGCTTCCTCCGTTTGCACAAAGTGGGCAATTTGAAAAAGCAGCTGAAAAAGGAATTCATATATTTATTGAAAAGCCAATTGCCATAACCAGTGAGCGGGGAAAAAGTATGGTGGATGCTGCCAGAAAAGCGAATATAAAAACCCAGGTAGGATTTCACATGAGGTATGGATCAGCGATTCAGAAACTAAAAAAGATGCAGGAGGAAGGTCTTGCAGGAAGACCCGTATTGTTTAATGGCAGGTATCAATGCAACTCTTTGCATGTACCGTGGTGGAAGGATGTAAATCTGTGTGGCGGACAGATTTTCGAACAGGCAATACATGTATATGATATCTGCAGATATATATATGGCCATCCCAAAGCAGTTGCCAGTTTTATGGGGAATGTCTGCCATGGGGAGATCCCGGGGTATACCGTTGAAGATGTCAGCGCATCGGTTAGTACCTTTACAACAGGGGCACAGGCTTCTATAACGGCAAATAACTGTTCTGTTCCAAATCGCTGGGATGCGTTATTCGATATGACATTTCAAAAAGTAAGTGTCTTTTTTAAGAGCCCGGATGAAGCGGAATTTCATTTTATAGAAAAAGATGGAGAGCGGATCGAGTATTTCAATGAACCGGTTGATCATAAATTTGCCGAAGATCAGGATTTTATACGAAGAGTGCGGAATAACCTGCCGGATTTCTGCCCGGTAGAAGAAGGACTGCGCAGTCTTTTGTTCGTGGAAGCCTCCTTATTTTCAGCTAAAATGGACGGTCAAAAAATGCGGGTGGAGATTTATTAAGAACATGATATATGGAATACGAATAATAAAGTTGCATACTAAAAATGAAAACATCAGATGGATCATTAATGACAGAAAGGACGATGTAAATGAAAGAATTACTTGCTAATGAAAATTACATGCCACAATTGACTGAATATGAGGAAAAGCCGTTAAAACCGGATGAAGTCAGGGTTAGGTGTAAATACGGAGCGCCCAAACACGGCACAGAAATTACAGGAATAAAGGAGCTTCCTTTTGAAGAGAAATACTATGATGAAGATTTGAAGATGTTTCTGGACAGAGAAAAGAAAGTGAGCGCAGCATTTAGCGGGTTGGGAAATATGTGGGTTGGCGCAATTACAGAGTTAGGGAGTGAAGTGCTGCAGTTTCAATTGGGAGATCAGGTTGTGGGGTACGGACATCTGGCTGAAACACATGTGGCAAAAGCCAAAGAATTACTTGTTATGCCACAAAATATGACCTGGAAGCAGGCTATGTGTTATGATCCTATGCAGTTTGCCCTTAGTGCGATTCGAGATGTCGGATTAAGGCTGGGGGATAAAGTTTTAGTTTCAGGATTAGGAGCTATCGGACAGATGGCAGCACAGGCGGCAAAAGCGGCAGGAGCTTCATTTGTAGCGGTATCAGATCCTATGGAATTACGAAGACAGACTGCATTGGAAAATGGGGCAGATCTTGCATTTGATCCATTGAATGGGGATTTGGGATATCAGCTTCGCAGGTTAACGGGCGGAGTTGGAGTTGATGTAGTTATAGAAACCAGTGGGAACTATAAAGCTATAGAACAGGGGCTTCGTGCATTGGCGTATAATGGAAATATGGCTTTGGCAGGTTGGTTCAAGGAGTGTCATATACCGATCCATTTGGGCAGGGAGGGTCATTTTAACCAGCAGAATATATTCTTTTCCCGTGCATGCAGTGAACCAAACAGAGATTATCCAAGGTGGGATTTTCAGAGAATCTGTAAAGAAAGCTGGGACCTCTTAAGTACGGGGAAAATCTATTGTGAAAACATTGTTTTCCCTGTGGTGAATTTCACAGAATGTGATAAAGAATACCGTTATTATATTATGGAACATCCGGAAAAGAGTATTAAGATGGGGGTTGCTTTTTAAGACAAACAGGTTTCAAAAAGCAATATAAAAAAACACTCTGGGGTAGGGCGTTTCCTACCCCCGCTTTTAATAAATCATACCATCTCCCCGGTAATAATCTCCACCGGTAT
>NZ_JAWYAJ010000158.1:0-14935 GCF_034124845.1 Robinsoniella sp. | reverse complement strand
GGTACAGAGTATTTTTTAACTGGTTCCAGGAATTTATGGTCTCCGCTATATTGTAGCGGTATACCAGCGCATAATCTTCATAAGGTGCCGGAAGCAGACCAGCAACGTAAACAAATGGCTTATCATCGTCTTTTATGGTTATGTAACGCTGCCCTTCCTTATATGAATCTGTATTTATATCTGCCAGATTTTCCTTATTAATACTGGCATAAACCAGATTTTCGCTTTTATATACTGCAAGTCCCATGTCATTTCCTTTTGCAAGGTAGGAATACGGATGCATTAAGCTCTCCAAAGATTCCTCTATCCCAACTCCTCTGCTGTCCAGTGCCTGAAAATCTTTTAATATAGAAGAAACAATCACGTAATGCTCCGCCAGGCATCGCTCCTTTATAACACCAACCTTATCTTTAAATATGATTGCAGACATTATGGTTATCCCCGCATATAAAAAGAATAAGAATAAAATAAGCGTGGTAAAAAAAGCCCGTTTTTTCATTTCGTGACCTCCAGACGATATCCCATCTTATATACGGTTTTTATATAGTCTTCCAGTT
Organism: Robinsoniella sp.; assembly: GCF_034124845.1. Classification (NCBI taxonomy): domain Bacteria; kingdom Bacillati; phylum Bacillota; class Clostridia; order Lachnospirales; family Lachnospiraceae; genus Robinsoniella; species Robinsoniella sp. Next base: position 14,378 of record NZ_JAWYAJ010000158.1, on the reverse strand, counting down.
CCAGCTTCTTACGCAGCTTTTGTATATGTACATCCACCGTCCGGGTATCCCCTTCAAAATCATACCCCCAGACAAGTTCCAGAAGTTTATCCCGGGAGAGCGCAATGTTCCTGTTTGTAACCAGCGTTTCCAGCAAGTCATACTCCTTTGGTGTGCAATCCATCAGCAGGTCATTTAAAAATACCTGATGGCTGTCAAAATCAATTCTGACTTTTCCAACTTCAAAACAGGTATTTTGTTTTAACGTCCTGCGCAGAACAGCCTCTACTCTGGCTAGAAGCTCCAGCATTTGAAACGGCTTTGTGATATAGTCATCCGCACCCATTTTTAATCCTTTTACCCGGTCCGCCAAGCCAGTCCTGGCAGTAAGAAAAATCGTGGGCGTTCCCTTGGATTCCTTATATACCTCATATCCGTCCAGCCCAGGCAGCATAATATCCAGAATGATCAAATCAAAATGATTCTGTCCAAGTTCACCCACTGCTTCCTCCCCATCAAATGCGGATACACACATGTGTCCTACAAGCTGCAGATTTCTGCGGATTAATTCATTTATCGCCAACTCATCTTCTACAATTAGTATTGCTGCCATTCTTATACCCCTTTCCTGTTCTATTCCCATTACCGCCTTAATGAAAATATAACATGAAGATGTTTCCAAGTTGTAAACTCACCGTCCGGCCATGATGACCTGCCGATAGTGAAAGCTTAAGAATGGCACAGGCAAACCAAATTTAATATTATACCGCCTCATCTATCATTTTCCATCCCATCCAAATAAATGGAGAAGCTTCTGCCGGAATGTAAGTTTTTCTGCATCCTCTGTCTTGGTATTGCTAACATCCTCAATTTCTATGGAATCTGCTTGCATTACAAACTGGACTGATTCAATATTGGTATTCTTTTCTGAAACGAAAGATACGATTTCTGTCCCATCACCGGTAATACTTGACAGCATATCATCAATCTTATGGGAAATTTCAGTATCCATGCCATCTGTCTCACTGCGAAGTTCACCCGTCCCATCTTTCAGATTTCCGCTACCGTCATACAGCCCTGCAACTCCAACCAGTAAATCCGCAACACCATCATCCAGTTCACCAGTTCCGTCCCGCAGCGTCCCTGATGCGTTGTAGAATTCTACAATACCAGAAAGCAGCTCTCCGGTTTTTCCATACAGCGTTGCCGATCCGTCATTGAGCTCCCTGCTGCCGCTAAGTACATCATCCGCACCAGATACAACTTGCGAATATCCGGCAACGATATTGGCAACTCCTTTTGTATAATCGTTGATTCCGGTATCCAGTTCGCCGTATTTAGTAACCAGTTCATCAATGCCTCCTTTTAACTCTGACATCTGAACAAGCATGCTGCTAACCGTTCCCGCCAGCTCATTGATACCTCCGTCAAGTAAGGCATAGTTATCTTTCAGCGTTGCAATACCCTTCGCCAAACTCCCTATACTTTCATGAATCTGTGTTAAATAAGCTTCCGTACCGGAAATGGCGGCACTGTTGCCTTGCAGAAGAACCGAGATGTCCTGAAGCTGTGTTGTTTGTGCCTGTAATTGTGTTGTATCCTCTCCAAGGGCTTCCAGTTGTGTGATTTGTCCATTCAGTACTTCGATCTGGTCAGCCAGGGTTTGAATCGTCTGTGTATTTCCACGCTGAACCTGGTCAATATCCAGTCCATTTTCACTCATCGCAGCCTTGTATGCCTGATAACCCACATTGCTTTGTAGTTGCGTAATTCCCTCAGAAAGACCATCAATACCTTCCTTCATTCCGGAGGAGCTGTTCACAAGTTCGGTGAGTTTATCGGCAGAAACGGAGATTCCCTGCAATTGCTTCTGAATCAGAAGCAAAGCCCCTTTCATTTCTGCAGAACCTTCCTTAAGCCCAGAGGATTTGCTGTTCAATTCATCAAGTCCCTTCTGAACCAGGGCAATGCCGTCCTTCAGAGACTTTGCACCGCTATAAAGTGATGCGGCGCCGCTTTGCAGATCATTGGTTCCTTCATTCAGCTGTGTTCCTCCATCCTTCAGGCTGGCTGCACCATTTTGAAGCTCTTTTGCTCCATCTGCCAGATCATTCACCCCACTTTGCAGATCACCCTCTGCGCTGTTCTGTAATTGGGAAGATCCGTCCTTCAGTTTTTCTGCCCCGTTATCCAATTCTTTAATGGCATCCTGCAGTTCTGTAACCTGCTCCATCAGTTCTTTGTCGTTCACATCTACGTTTAAAGAAAGGGGGATTCCATTAACAGATACCGCGTCCATTTCAAAATTGGTCACATTCGCTGTAATTGTCGTATCGATGCCTTTTCCCGGAAGTATCGTGTAGGAAATCTGTTTATCACCACCCACATTGGCAAGTGTTCCATCCGAGGCGGCAATATTTCTGCATTTTCCAGTGTCCAGTGTAAAGGCTGCCTGTAAAGCATATTGCTCGAAGAAACTGCCTCTGCAAGCAGTATTTTCCGTCACTTTAAAATGTATTTTCAGTTTCCCACTTTTACCTGCAATCTCTTCGGCGGAATATTTTTGACCATCCATGGAATATTCTATGGAAATATTCCACGGAATCGTATCGGTTTTCATTTTACCCTCATAATAAGTTCTATTTGCGGAAGCTGAAAAGGAAAACTCATTGCCGTTCTGCGTAATTGTATCGGTCGTATTGAGCATTTTGACATCGGAATAATCGCCGTAATCGGTCACTTCGCCTTTACCGAAAATATTGACGGCATAAATGCCTTTGAGCATTCCATCCGAATGTAAATTTATATAGATCACTTCCTCCTTTTTGGAAGGCGTTCCGGCGGCAAGAGCCGGTGTAACTGAAGTAAGGATCAAAACTCCTGCCAATGAGACAGTTATAACCTTTTTATTTATAATCATTGTGTATTTCCTCCTGTTTATTTTGGGGATTGTAAAAATTGGCTTTCAGCGTAGTATGTTTGATTAATCCGTCCAGCAGATATAAAAGTCCCGGCAGGGCAAAGTACACGATTACCATTGAAAGCAGTGTACCTTTGCCGAGAAACAGCCCAAGCTGTGACAGAATACCATGTGTTGATATAAAGCCCAGCAGAAAACCTACACACGTCATAACAGTTCCCGATGTTAGTATCGATGCGGTAACTGCTGAGATAGTTTGGATAATTGCATCCTTTTTATCCATACTCTGCCGGAATTCTCTGTATCGGTCTGTAAAAAGGATCGCATAATCTACCGTTGCACCCAGCTGCACGGAGCTGATAATTAAATAGGCAATGTAAAATACTACAGAATCTGAAAAATAAGGGATTGCCATATTAATCCAGATCGCAGTTTCTATGGCAAGCACCAGAACAACCGGCAGTGAGATTGATTTCATCGTAATTAAAAGCACGATAAATACAGCGGCTATGGCAATCAGATTTACCTTAAAGGTATCGGCGGTTATGGTATCCATCAGATCATAAGTGCTGACGCCCTCCCCTGCAAGATAGTAACTGCCCGGATAATATTGATCTGCCGTCTCTCGTATTTTCTCAACCAGACGAAAGGTTTGCTCACCCTCGTAATCAGTTTCAACAGTCAGGACCATACGATTATAGTGATCGGAGACGAGCTGTGACAAGGTATTCTCCTCCAGATACTCTTTCGGTATTTCGGCACCTACAGTATCCACATAGGAAAGGATGCTGCTGATCTGTGGGATCTCATGGAGTGCATCGGACAGCCTGCATTCGGTTTCGGAATCGCCGTTGGGTATTAAAATCACATAGGTATCGCTTTTTCCAAAAATATCTTCCACTTCTTCGGTGTCTTTTCCCAGTTGTGTGGCTGAACCAAAAATCTGTGAGGAGCCATAATAATAAGCGTTCTGTCCCGATGCCAAAAAAGATGGTACAATTAATATGCAAAAAATGCAGACCATCAAAACCATAATGCGGCTTACAAATTTTCCAAAACCCTTGAAATCAGGCAGCAGTCTTCTGTGGTGCGTTTTTTCCATCAGAGAATACATCTTCAGAATCAGCGCCGGCATAAACACAAATACAACAATCAGACTGATGCAAATCCCTTTTGCAAGTGCCAGACCCAAATCCGGTCCGATTCTAAAACGCATAAACAACAGTGCCAGAAAACCAATTACGGTTGTCAGTCCGCTTGCGAGGATGGATGAGGTTGATTTACAAAGTGCATCAACCATGGCACCTTTGCGGTCGGGATTCTCCTGCAGGCATTCTTCATAGCGGTGTATGAGAAAGATGGAGTAATCAAGCGATACCGCCAACTGTAATATCGCACCAGCTGCGTTTGTTATAAACGAAATTTCACCAAAACACAGATTTGTTCCGCTGTTGATTATAATTGCAGTACCAAGACCAATCAGAACCATAACCGGTTCAATCCATGATGTTGTCGTAATTAGGAGTACAAGCAGTACTGCCAAAATTGCAAATCCGGTAATCATCTGGATTTCACTGACTGTGCTGGTTGTGGCAATAGCTGTTGAAACCGCATCTCCCGTCATAGCATTGTCATCACCGATGATCTCACGGATTGCATCTACTGTTTCTATGCGCTGGTCTTCAGCAATCGTCACGGTAAACAGTGCCGTGCTGTCCTTATAATAGTTTTCCACCGTATCGGTATCCAGTGTTTCCATGGGCTGATAAATATTGACAGCATCATCCAGCCAAAGAACGTCAGAAATACCATCGCAGTTTCGAAGCTTTTCTTTATAAGCGAGCGCCTCCGGTATGGTGACATTTTTAACCATAACTCGGGCATTTGGAATACCGCCGTCGAACTCACTGTTCATTTTATCCAGTGAAACCGTTGAAGAACTGTCATCCGGGAGATAATCCTTCATATCATAGTTGACTTTAACAAAGCTTTGAAGTACTGCACAAATCAGTGCTGCCACAACAAACAGTATTAATATTTTCTGGGGGTTGCTTACGACCCTGGTAAAAAATTTACGCATCAATTTAATTTCTCCTTTTCGGTCAGCAGGCTGTACCGGCTATTTCAAATCATTTTACCCAAGAACACTGTATATTCCTACAGACAATGCCATTGCTGCTGTTCGATATCAGATAAACTGCATACATTTGCCTAATAAGTGAAATGTTAGCAAACGATTTTGTAATACATGTTGAATGGCTTTATAGACAGGTGTATAATAAGTTGAAAGGAGTGTGGAAGAATATGACAAATCAAGAATTGTCCCTGAAAACAAAACAGGCACTTGCTTATTCTTTAAAAAAGTTAATGGAAAGTAAGCCTTTGTCCAAGATTACCGTCAAGGAACTCATTACCCTCTGCAATATAAACAGAAATACTTTTTATTATCATTTTCAAGATATATATGACCTTTTGAAATGGATGCTGGAGCAGGAAGCTATTGAAGTCGTAAAAAACTTTGATTTAATTGTAAATACAGAAAAAGCATTCCGATTTGTAATGAACTATGTAAATGAAAACAAACACATTATCAACTGTGCATATGATTCTATGGGGCATGAGGAAATCAAGAGATTCTTTTATATGGATTTAATCAATGTCATGAGCAGTGCAATCCGTAACGGAGAAAAAGAGCTGAATATTTCTATAGACACTGAATTCAAGGATTTTCTAGCAGCCTTTTATACCGAGGCTATTGCAGGAATATTAATTGACTGGATCAAAAATAAGTTTCATCAAGATGAAGAAAAAATACTGCAAGATATGCTATTAATATGCAAAGTTTCTATGCCGCAGATATTAATTGCTAAGTCAGAAGAAAAGAAGTAATTCGCCGGACATCAGATGCGGTTTTTAAACCAATCTGCATAAACATCAGCTCCTTAGAATACTTTACTATATGCTCAACTCCTGTACACAGAGAAAATGATTCTATTGGAAACATGGACTCCATTATAAAAGTATATGAAATTACCGGGGATGATATCTCCTGCGGAAGCCGTGCCAAAACCTGCGCCAAAACCAGCCCGCAGCATTGATTTGATTCCAAAAGCAAGCATTTATCACACAGCAGCATTGTCTGTTATGCGTACAATGTTATGAAACCTGTCCCGTAAAAGCAACTAAAAGGAGAGCGAAAATATGTTAATGGATATCTGGATATTACTAACGGAGCGAAGTTCTTTTTTCATCAATCTGTGCCTGGAACATTTAAAAATTTCTTTAATTTCTATCGTAATTGCAATTCTCTTAGGCGGCATTCTCGGCATTCTGGTAAGCGAATTCCGACGGTCATCGAAACCCGTACTTGGTATCATCAACTTTCTTTACACCATTCCATCAATTTCCATGCTTGGATTCCTGATTCCCTTTTCGGGCATCGGTAATGTAACTGCCGTGATTGCCCTCACCTTTTACGCATTAATGCCCATGGTACGCAACACTTACACCGGAATCACAAATGTGGACGAAAATATCATTGAAGCCGCAAGGGGTATGGGCAGTACGGACAGCCAGATTTTATTCAAGATCAAACTCCCCTTAGCCCTGCCGGTAATTATGTCCGGAATCCGAAACATGGTGATCATGACCATCGCTTTGGCTGGTATCGCCTCCTTCATTGGCGCAGGCGGTCTGGGTGTGGCTATTTACAGAGGAATCACCACCAACAATGCCGCAATGACTATGGCGGGAAGCCTTCTTATCGCAGTGATCGCCCTGTTATCTGACTTTATTCTGGGGATGGTTGAAAAACTTCTGCAAAGGAAAAGAAGAACGAAAAACAGGAAAAAAATATCCCTGATCATAGGCGGCATCGTGCTCATCCTGATAGTATCTGCTGCCGCTGCTTTTTTCCACAAATCCAAAAAAGATACCATACATATTGCCACAAAACCAATGACAGAGCAGTATATCCTGGGTGAAATGCTGGGCATCCTGATTGAAGATTATACCTCCCTGAACGTAGAGATTACCCAGGGCGTTGGCGGCGGTACCTCTAATATTCAGCCGGCAATGGAAAAAGGTGAATTTGATCTCTATCCCGAGTATACCGGAACCGGATGGAATATGGTGCTTAAGAAAAGTGAACTTTATACAGAAGATATGTTCGGGCAGCTGCAGTCCGGATATGAGTCAGGATTTGGAATGGAATGGACCGGCATGTATGGATTCGCCAACAGTTACGCACTTGCCGTCCGAAAAGATATCGCTGATAAATATAACCTGAAAAAGATCTCCGACCTGCAGGCAGTGTCTGGCGAACTGACCTTTGGTGCCGAGTATGATTTTTATGAACGGGAAGACGGATATACTCCGCTCTGCGATACTTATGGTCTTGAATTTAAGAATACCGTAGACCTGGACATCGGCTTGAAATACCAGGCGATCAATGAGAAGAAGATTGATGTAATGCCGATCTTTACAACCGACGGTCAGTACAGTGTCTCTGATATCGTTGTACTGGAAGATGACAAACATTTCTACCCTTCCTATCAGTGCGGTAACGTTATACGCTTGGAAGTGCTGGAAGAAAACCCGGATCTGGCTGAAGTATTCGATATGGTGCAGGATATATTAACTGATAAAGAAATGGCGGAAATGAATTATAATGTAGAAAACAATGGTGTGGAACCCAGAGAAACTGCACTTGCATTCTTAAAAGAAAAGGGATTAATCTAAGAAGGAGGTAAACAATGCCGATTATACAATTTAAAGATATCGAAAAAAAATATGATGAAAATTCAATCATCGAACATTTTAATCTGGATATAGAAAAAGGGGAATTTCTTACCGTTATCGGTTCGTCCGGATGCGGTAAGACCACATTATTAAAGATGATCAACGGGCTGCTGCTCCCGGACAGCGGCAGTATCCTGGTCAATCAGAAGGACATTCAGAATGAAGACCTGATTGCGCTCAGACGGAGTATCGGGTACTGTATTCAGGGAAGCGTTCTCTTTCCCCATATGTCGGTGGAAGATAATATATCCTATGTCCCGAATCTGCTGAACCATCGCAACAAAAAGAAAACCCACGATGCCGTTACAAAATGGATGAAAATCGTAGGGCTCACAGACGATATGAGGATGCGCTATCCCTCAGAACTCTCCGGAGGCCAGCAGCAGCGTGTGGGAATCGCCCGGGCACTTGCGTCCTCTCCCGAAATCCTGCTGATGGATGAACCCTTTGGAGCCGTTGATGAGATCACCAGGGTGCAGCTGCAAAAGGAGCTCAAAGAAATTCATCATAAAACAGGCATTACCATTATCTTCGTCACACACGACATTTCCGAAGCATTGCTCCTTGGCACGAAAGTTCTGGTTCTGGATCAGGGCGCTGTCCAGCAATATGATACTCCGGAAAATGTAGCCCATTCGCCAGCCAACCCATTTGTTGAAAAATTGCTGAACGGAAAAGGGATATCATACACGCTCTAATTTTTATCATGGAAGATTCTGCCAGATTGTCAAGTTGGAAATAACTCTTCTATTTGAGACAGCCCCGTAATACTATATAAAGAGCCGGCGGATTGTACCGCTTTTTCACCGTCTGCCGCTTCGGTCACTTAAAAATCAGACCTGATAAGGAGATGTCCATGAAACGTATATCCATCGCTGTTCTTATTTCTATGTTTATATGCCCCGCCTTACTTCTGACAGTATATGCAATGCCGGACTGGCCTTCTGATGTCTGGATTCAGGCAGAAGCAGGAGTGGTAGTGGATATGGATTCCGGCGCAGTTCTTCTGGGGCAGAATATCGATACCCCATATCCTCCAGCCAGTATTACGAAGCTTCTGACCGCTCTGATTGTTTTGGAAAACAGCAATTTAGAAGACATTGTGACCTTCTCTGATGATGCGGTTAATAATGTGGAAGAAGGCAGCGGCAACAAACTCAATGTGGCTGCAGGTGACCAGTTAACCGTAGAGGACTGCCTCTATTCCCTGCTTCTCCACTCCTGTAACCAGGTGGCAAATGCACTGGCAGAGCATGTTGCCGGAAGCCGTGATGCATTCGTGCAGATGATGAACGATAAAGTGGCAGCACTTGGGTGCACCAAAAGCCACTTTGCCAATCCCTCCGGTTTAAATGATGATACACAGGTGGTCACCGCTTATGAAATGGCGCGCATCGCCCAGGCGGCATTTTCCAATCCAAAGCTGTTGGAAATTGATTCTTCCCTTTCACATGAAATCAGCCCGACTCTGAATAATCCCAACGGAATCACGATATATATGGAACATAAACTGGTGAGCACTTCCGATGAAAACAGCGAATTCTACTGTCCGTTTGCTATTGGCGGCAAGACCGGATACACCACTCCTGCGGGAAATACACTGGTTACTTACGCTGAACAGGACGGCCGCAGACTGATAAGTGTCATCTTAAGGGGCACACCATCCCAATATTATCTGGACAGTAAAGCTCAGCTGGAAAGCGGATTTCAAAACTTCAAGAACCTGGATATTTCCAAATACGACAGTACAGCCAATCTCTTCCGGGAACCCGTTACCATAGATGGAAATACCTACGAACCGTCACAGCTGGAACTTGCCGGCAGCAGTATGGTCTCCGTCCCCGCAGATACGACCGAATTCAAAGGCATTAAACGTATCTTAATCAAAGGTCTGCCTAAAAATCCTCCAGCCGGTGCCGTTGGCGTCATCCGCTATGACTATGGGGATCATCACCTGGGCTACGCATACCTGTTAAAAAAGGATAGCGTCCAGACATCCGCAAAGGTAACCCCTTCCACTCATACAACAGAAACACCGCAAAGTGACCCTCCCCAAAATCTGTCAAATGAAGACCTTCCCGAACCTATGGAAACCCGGCAGGAGGGCATTGATCCCCAGAGTAAACTTTTGTTTTTAGCAGTCTTAATCATAGCGGGGATCGCCTGGTGTGCGGTGTCGTTTGGGTCCGGGAAAGAGGAATCACAGTAGGCCGCTGTTTAAATGGTGTTTATTGGGGCTCTGAACAGCCTGCTTCATCGCGGACCGGGACCTTCATGCTTGGGTAGATTTTAAGCATCCGTTCGTTTGTAAACTTTTTGTCCAGCCAGACCTCCAGCTTTCCAGCGGCAGGTATCCCATCCAGCCGGCTGCGCCATCTTCGTACAGCTGCATTTGAGAGCCAGAAATCAAAAATAAGAAAAAGCGTTAGTGCCAATACCACCGGAGCTTTGATAGATAACGGGATTCTTTGGAATAGTCGAAACAGCAGCGGGTGAATCACACGGATATAGAATGTACCCAGGATGCCCCAGTAGAACATATAAGTCAGGCTTGTCCTACCTCCTAATAAGGAGAAACGCTGCCCTGAATACTCCCAGGAGACCGTTCCATACGCGCTCTCCTGAAAGAAACTGCATAGGGCTTCAAAGAGTCCACCCAAGAGAGCGCTGCCGATAAAAAGCGCAGGCAGGTTTCCCCCAACCAGAGGTGGCAGCAGTAATGTCATCAGGACGACACCAAAGCCATACACCTGGTTAAATGGTCCATAGACTACCCCACGGCGGCTCTCTATCTTTCCGGTGAGGAAATAACAGTATACCGTCTCTATTACAAATCCAAGTACATTACCCACAATAAACAAAAGTAAGATATCAAGGAATGGCATAAGGACCACCTCCTTTTCCAGTCTCCGCCATAAGTGCAGCCTCCTGTTTTACATGGCGCTGATAAATACTCTCTATTTTCTGCGCCATCCCAATCTGGTCAGCAAATCGCACAGATGCCGTCACAGAAGCACGCAGCTGCTGCTTTTCAGCCTCACTGCTGTCCCGGTACCGGAGAATGTGTGCACGCAGTTCCCGGGCATTGGCAAAAACATATCCATTAACCCCGTCCACTACCTGTCCCGCATTAGCTTCATCCAGAATATGCAGAACAGGAAGACCCATAGCCATAGCCTCCAGCATAGAGATAGAATGAAGTTCTGATCTGGAAGCAGTGGCATAAAGATCACAACAGGCGTATACATCCCGGACAGAATCATGAGGTATACTGCCGGTAAAAACCACAGCATCACTGATTCCAAGATGTCGTGCTCTGCCTTCCAGTGCCTCCCTTGCAGGACCGTCGCCTATGAGTATCAGCTTGATGTGGCAGTCCTCCTGATGACAGACTGCGAAATAGTCCAGAAGTACATCCACACTTTTCTCCTGTGCCAACCGCCCGCAAAAGCAGATGATCAGATCAGACGGCTGAAAGCCATAGGTCTGCCGGATCAGTTCTACATTTCCCTTGTCCACCTGTTCCATGGAGAAGCGATCCAGTTCCACCGCGTTAGGAATGACCTCCACCTTCCGTTTGGCTCCGCAGGCATCCAAAAAGGTTTGTACTTTATGGGAGGGACCGATAACGGCATCTGCCTGATTGGCAAAATACCGGAAATATGCATGGGCAAGCTTGCGGACAGTGGGCAGTAGTGTGGGCGAAGCAACATAGTGAAGATACTCATCCCACATGGTATGCTGGGTGTAAATCAAAGGGACACTCAGTTCCCTGGCAAGCTCAAGGCCGGTGGAACCGATGCCAAATTCCGTATGAATGTGGACAATGTCGGGAGAAAAAGCACGAAGCAGACGCATGCGTTCCTGGTTGTACGTGGGCGCCATACCGTAACCATATAGGTCCTTCAGTTCCGTTGCAGGGCATCGGAGTACCCCCTCCTCAAGGCTGTGACAGCGCACTTTTGAATCTGCTGTTACCACCATAACCTGGTGTCCAAGCTCCTCCATTCCCTCTTTTAAGGTTTTTACATGGGTCGCCACTCCATTAATCTGGGGAAGATAGGTGTCGCTGAATAATGCAATCTTCATTTAATCATCCTTTCTGTTTGTTTGCTTTCTTCTATGCCACTTCGAACTGACTGTTGTAAAGCTCCGCATAAAATCCGCCTTTTTCCATTAATTCTGTATGGTTTCCGCTTTCAATAATATCCCCGTCCTTCAGCACTAAGATAACATCTGCATTTTTAATGGTGGATAGCCGGTGGGCAATGACAAAAGAAGTGCGTCCCTGCATCAGTTTATCCATAGCATTTTGTATCAGTACCTCTGTCCTGGTGTCAATTGAGCTGGTTGCTTCGTCTAAAATCAGCATTGGCGCATTATCAATCATGGCACGTGCAATGGTGATTTGCTGCCGCTGGCCCGCTGAAAGACTGATTTTATCGTTTAAAACGGTGTCATAGCCTTTTGGCAGCGTTCGGATAAAATGGTGCAATCCTACTGCCTTACAAGCCTCTTTCAGCATTTCCTCCGATACATTTTCTTTATTGTAAACAATATTTTCCCGAATAGTTCCCTCAAAAAGCCAGGTATCCTGTAATACCATGCAGAAGAGTGAATGAACCTGCTCCCTTGTCATCCGGCTGATTGGTATACCATCAATGTAAATTTTTCCGCCATTTATTTCATTAAATCGCATCAGCAAATTGACAAGTGTTGTTTTTCCTGCCCCAGTCGGGCCTACAATTGCGATTTTCTGACCTGGTCTGGCTGTTGCGGAAAAATTATGGATGATCGTCTGATCCGAACCTTCGTATGAAAATTTTACATTCTTAAATTCCACATGCCCGGTAACCTTTTGGAGCTTAACATTTTTATGCCCTTCGTCCGTCATTTCTTCCGCGTCCAAAAACTCAAATACACGTTCCCCTGCAGCAACTGCCAATTGCAAACCCTGTGCCAATTGTGCAATTTGGGTGAGCGGCTGGGTAAAATAGCGCACATAGACTAAAAATGCAACAATTACTCCAAAAGAGATGTGTCCGCTCATGACCAGAGCTGCCCCGACAACAATGACTGCAACATAACCGATATTATCCACAAAGGTCATTACAGGCATCATCAGTCCGGAAAGAAATTGTGCCATATAAGTACTTTTTTTCAGTTTTTTATTCAGGCTCCTGAACGGCTCATACATCTGCTGTTCTCCATTATATGCTTTTACAATAGTGTGACCCGTGTAGGTTTCTTCAATATGTCCGTTAATCTGTCCCAGATATTTCTGTTGGTTATCAAAATATTTCTGGGATTTCGACATGATAACCAGCATGATGATAAAACCGACTACTACAGAAGCAATGGCAGTAACCGTCATAACCCAGTTGGTAATGAACATCATAAACAAAGATCCTGCAAGCATGGTGATTGAGGTGACAAGCGTTGTAACACTGTTGTTTAAGTTCTGCCCCAGTGAATCCACATCGTTGGTGATACGGGACAGAATGTCACCCGTTGTATTTTTGTGATAGAACCACATTGGCAGCCGATTGATTTTTTTACTGATATCTGTCCGCATTTTTTTGGACATCCGCTGTGTAACGGTAGCCATAATCCATCCCTGTACAGTACTTAAGAGGCCACTGGCAAGATATAAGCCAATTAACAGGATACCGATTTTGACAATGCTGGGCATGTCCACGGTTGTGGCTACGCCCTCCGTAATCAGATTGGTGATGTCTTTAAGCTTTTCTGGCCCTGCCAGGACGATTACGGTTCCCAGCATTGCTGCCATAACTGCGAAGATGATAGCAGCTAAATATTCTTTTGAGTAAGACAGCAGCATTTTTAATGTTTTTTTCGGATCCTTTGCTTTATCAACAGTTCCTCCTAATCCGGAAAACTCCGAAGCGTCTGGTCCTTCTGCCTTTTGATGTTTTTCATATTGATCATTATTCATTTTCCAGTTCCTCCTTTGAAAGCTGAGAATAGGCAATTTCTTGGTATAAATTGCAGTTTTTCATCAATTGATGATGGGTACCCATTCCGGCGATTTTACCTTCCTCCAGAACGATAATCTTGTCCGCATCCTTAATAGTTCCAATTCGCTGCGCCACAATAATAATGGTGGCGTCCGCTGCCTGATGCCTTAATTCGCTGCGAAGTAATTTATCCGTTTTATAGTCCAGAGCAGAAAAACTATCGTCAAATATCAGAATTTCAGGTTTTCTCGCAATTGCCCTTGCAATGGAAAGACGCTGTTTTTGTCCACCGGATAGATTTGTTCCACCGGGTGCCACATAACTTTTATAGGAATTCTCCATACCTTCTACAAAATCCGTGCTTTGTGCGGTAGAAATAGCGGAAACTACCTCCTCATTGGTCACTTTGCCCGTTCCATTGGAACCGAAGGACACATTGGATTCCACATCTCCTTTAAACAGGATTGCTTTTTGGGAAACATATCCGATTTTATTGCGTAAGGCCGCCTGGGTAAATTCTTTGACATTGATTCCATCCACATAGACCCCGCCTTCTGTTGCATCATAAAACCTGGGAATCAAATTAATGACCGTACTCTTTCCGCAGCCTGTGGAACCAATGAAGGCAACCGTTTCCCCTTTTCCCGCCCGAAAGCTGATGTTCTGCAGCACATAATCTTCTGCATCCGGATATTTAAAGC
>NZ_JAWYAJ010000157.1:0-5284 GCF_034124845.1 Robinsoniella sp. | reverse complement strand
AGCCATATCATTAAAGTCCTGGGACAGATCCCCAATCTCATCCTCGCTGACACGTTTTGCCCGAATCTGATAATCTCCCCTGGAAAACTTTCTGGTTACCTTAGACAGGGTTACCACAGACCTGGTCAAATAATTAGATAGTACCAGAGTAACAAATCCGGTTCCCACTAACAGCACCACAATCCCAATCTGATACCGCTGAAACAGCTGTTCCCGTTCTGAATATATGTAAGAAATATCCATGATATTCTCCAGATAAAATACACTTTCCTTGCTTTCGCTTTTACACATAACGATCAGATAATATCCGTCATTTTCATTTACGATTTCATAACCATAATTATTGGTCTGAAGTCTTGATATAAAATCCGTATCCGACTTAATATTTGCGTCACTGAACAGTACATTTTTCTGTTTATCATAAACTCTGATATAGCTGTTGCTGCCTCCAACACTTTTCTTCAGTGAATTGGCGATATCCTTAATCACTTTATCATCTATAACCAGATATTCTTCCCCTAATGAGTTTACGGACATTTCAAATGCAAACTGGAACATTTTATTTTCGGAATTTCCACGGTCGATCTCCCTGTCCAGGGAAGACTGAAAGGTGGCTGTCACTATCCAAATGCCGAAAATGCTGAATACGACTGCAATCAATGCCGTAAAAATAAAGAAAATCTTCCAGCGAAATTTCATTTAAACCTCCAGTCTGTATCCCACTTTATATACGGCAACAATATAAGTTTCCCAATTCAGCTTCTTTCGCAGCCTTTGTACATGCAGATCTACAGTTCTGCTGTCTCCCAGATAACTGCTTCCCCATACATTTTCATAGATTGTCTCCCGGTAAAGGGCTATATTCTTATTGCGCACAAAAAGCAGCAGCAACTCGAATTCCTTCAAGGTAAGCAGCACCTGCTCTCCCTTTTGCCTGACCACCCTGGAAGAGACATCGATTTCAATGTCCAGAATGCGGATAACCTTTTCCGCTTTATTATATCTTCTAAGGGCACTCTCCACCCTGGCAAGCAGTTCTATAATCTCAAATGGCTTGGTGATATAGTCATCTGCTCCCTGGCGAAGCCCCTTTACTTTATTATCCAAGGATCCCATAGCCGTTATAAATATAACGGGAAGATTCAGGGTCTTGGCATATTCCAGTAATTCATATCCATTAATTTTTGGCAGCATGATGTCCAGCAGTACCAGATCATAATTTCCCTCCGCCATTTTATCAGCCGCATCTAAACCATCAAATGAACACTCACACTGATATCCTGCTTTCACAAGGTTCATGCGAATCAAATTAGAAATCGGTTCTTCATCTTCAACAACCAGTATTTTTATCATTTTTACACCCATTGCATATTACAGGCATGCCTGCAATACTGCCACAATAAACCGGTTGAAAGAATCACACCGTGGCTCCCTTTCTGTATCAAATTTTTCTTTCAACCTATACTCCCTCGTTTATATTTGCAACATTATTCTTTTCTATTTTGCGCCAAAGTTGCATCATTTTTGTATCATGTATGATGCATTTCAAACTTTTTCTTATCTTCAGACTATCAGTTTCAGTATATATGAAAAAAGTCGAAAAAACAAACTCATATTTCTGGCAGAAAAGATGGTGTTATAACGGCATTTCAGATATTGGGGATTTCATGAGGGATGACTATCAGACCGCATTTTAACATGGACTTATTTTTCATCCTATGCTACACTATGATTATCATTTAATATAAAAGGGGGTATTCATTTGGGAAGCTTAGGAGGAAGAGCCGGAAACGGTATATACTATTTATTTATAGGTCAGATATTGGGACTATTGGGCTTTATCCCGATTTTGGGGATGGTAGCCGTACTGGCTAGTTTTGTTATCTGTCTGTACGCTATTTATGTCCTGTCCGGAGTCAGCGAAGATTATAAGACAGCCTTTTTTATTACGATCGTAAATCTGGCAGTTAACATCATTGGATTGTTTTTTAATCATGGATTTATTTCCGGCATGCTTGGCATGGCGAACACCATCTTATCATTCCTGTCGGTATTCTATATCTGTAAGGCTACAGCCGGGATTTTGTGGGGTGTAGACCAGACACTGGTCAGCCGTGCGGGACTGATCTGGAAATTATATGGTTTATGTATGGTGATTTCACTGATCTGCGAGTTATTGATGTACATTCCTATTATAAATATATTAGCATCTATTGTTACATTTATTATTGCAATCGTTCAATTGGTTGCCGGTATCTTATATCTGATATTCCTCTGGCAAAGCCAGAAAGTTTTAAGACGTTAAAAAACAGGTTGGATTTCAAACATAGAAATCCAACCTGTTTTTCATTTATTTTTTGCAGCTCTTTTTTCATCTGCCATTTTCCAGCCTTCCTCATAAAAGACAGTATATTCACTCCAGGCATCATCCCAGCTTTTATATTCTTCTTCACCACGCTTATCCTTAAAATCATAATTTTCCGCCAGATATTTTCCCAGATAAGTGGTCAGTTTTCTTGCGCCTCTGGAATTCAGATGGTTTGTATCACAAAAGTCTGCTGAGAAATCAATACCAAGTTCCTGATACATTTCCTCTGTGTTAAAGTTAATTCCCGGAAATCCATTCTCCTCTGCAATTTGAAATGCCCGGTTAATCTGCTTCTGGTCTCCACTCCCTATACGTGTGGGAACAGCGGTAAACAGAAGCTGGATTCTATTTTCTTTTGCATAGTCCATAATTTCTGTCAGAATCTTTAGCTGTGTTTCACTCAATTCCCCTACCTCATTTGTGATAGCAGTTCCTTCTTTGTTCCGTATCTTAAAAGCAGTCTGTTCATAGACACCTTTCATTTTGGTTTTGGGTTTTACAAAGTCTGTTTTACTCAATTCTTCCCATCTGGAATGATATTTCAAAAACGGAATATAGTGGGAAATTTTATCATCTAAATCGTAGTCTTCTTTTCGGTAATTTTCTGCAAATTCAAAAGCATTATTGATCGTATCCAGTCTGTTTTCAGAAAACTGCATACTATCTGTCAGGCGCCGTACCTTATAATCACGCTCTATTAATTTGCTCTCACGAATGCCCCTGAGATCAATTATGGCAAGTTTGACATCCTGCTTTTTCTTGACCTCCTTTAATACATTGACTGTTAGATTCATTGGCTGTAAATCAGTAGACATAGAATATACAGTAATTCCATGTTCATGCCAGGCAAGAGGCGCCGCCCATGCACGTTCCACAACACTATTTCCTATGTAAACCGCATCCCAGGTATCTTCTTTTTCTTCCTTATAAAATGCACGGTATCGAGCTGTAGTACCATCTGCAGCCGGACGCACAAAAAGGGTATTTAATCCCCATAATATACCTACCAGAAGCACAAAAAATACTGCTGTTCGAAATACTTGTTTCTTCGTCATGTTAATGTTCTCCACTTTCTAATAAAACATGATAATACTTTTAAGAGAATATCATAATTTACATTACTTTGCAATATTTTCTGTCGAAAATGGCAGTTGTGCGCCTTTCAGCCCGCAACTGCCATCTAATATCTGTAACCCTTTTATAAATTTGCTAATCTGGTCTCTATGCCGCAATAGCCCCCGGAACTAATGCTTCCGCCACTGCATGATCACTGTAACAGATGATTTCCACTGTCTTCTCAATTCCCAAACTGACCAGCCCCATAATCGACTTGCCATCAACCAGTACATGATCGTATTTTACATCAATATTATAATCACATTTCTCAGCGCGGTCTACGAATGCCACTATATCCTCCACGGAGGAGAATTTACAGGTGAACCGTTTCATACAAATTCCTCCTTTCTTATCCTGAACTAAAGACTTTTTTTGTCTGCCTATTTGTTAGCTTAAGTATAATCCTCTTTCGATCAAAAAAGAATAGAAAAATCTTATGAAAACATGTAAAATTTTACGGTCTTTGCATTTTCTGCGCCGGTCGTTAATTGGGGAGTCATGCCTTGCCAAGCAACAGATACATTACAATCACAACAAATGCAGTTATCAGCGCGGAACCGATTATATAAAGCACTGCCTGGTATGGTCTCTTTCCACTTTCCCGGGTTTGTTCAATTTCATCCAGCCTTTTCCCTTCTATAAAAGCTACAATTTCTTTGTAAGTCTTAATTTCATGGATTTTTTTTTGTTTTTCAATGCGGATTGCATAGTACATGGTAATACCAAACAAAATTATCCAGATCGCAATTCCCGCAAAATCCAAATACAGAAACAGCGGCACGATTGATACCACAGTGGCTGCAAGCAATACCGTAAAAATTGTGCTGTCACGTTTCAGAACTGCTATATCCTCCGTCTTAATTTCTTCCTTCATTCGCTCCAGATCTCCTTTCACTAAAATATCAAGAGAAGTACCAAAGAGATTGCTCAAAAGCACAAGGCTGTTTATATCCGGATAGTTCTTATCGTTTTCCCAGTTTGAAATGGTCTGCCGGGTTACGAATACTTTCTCTGCCAGATCCTCCTGGGATAATTTAAATTCCTGTCTGTATTTTTTTATTTGTCTGCTAATCTCCATTTTGATTTCCTCCTGCTTTCATTCTATCCCGGAGCGTTGATTCCTGCTATCAAAACTGTTTTCCATCGCCTTATTTTTGATGTAAAAAACCTTTTACATCCCCAAAATCATCAAAAAAGTATCAATTATCCTGCATTATCATACTTTAATATAATCAATTATTCTTTGGTGGTATCATGATAACGGAAAAATATATCTTAACATTCTACGGACTTGAGATGAAATATTATAGCGAGGAATATATTGCCCAGTTATGGGAAGACAGTGCTAATGACGAATACTTAAGCTCGGGCATATATGTCACAGGCTTTATAGATGTAAACCGGCTTGTATGCGGGAAGGTCCGTGGATGTAGTTTAGGTGAAGTGGCTTATGTTATAACGGTTACAAGAAATCCCATTGAGACCTGGGATAAAGAAGCATTTAAAGATTCCTTCATAAATGTAGCAAAAGACATTAAGGTTAAGCTGGAAAATCCTCTTATGACCTTGTCCGTCCAAGAAGTGGATACCCATTTCTTTACGGATATTGAATAATACAAATATTGCCCAGGAGTCTTTACCTAATTCTTTAGAATCAAGACCAGCGTGTCCTTCCCTTTCTGATTTTAAACAAAAAAAGACCGGAAACCTATTAAAATATAAGTTTCCGGCGCCCCTGCCAAGGAATCGAAGCGACGGGATTCGAACCCACGACCTCTGCGTCCCGAACGCAGCGCTCTA
>NZ_JAWYAJ010000156.1:0-3593 GCF_034124845.1 Robinsoniella sp. | reverse complement strand
ATCCACGTCTCCCATCAAACGTGCTTTCAGAATTTCGTTTACTAATTTTTTAAGCACTTCCCCAACAGCAGCGCTATCTGCTTCACCATTGTCAAAGACCTCCTGTGCCTCATCTGTCACTGACTGCAGTCCTGCGATGCTTTCCTCTAAATATATTTCGCCATTTTCCAGGATCTCATTGGCTTTCTCCAGCGCATTCTTAAGCTCTTCTTTTCCAGCCTTTCTAACAAGTAAGGTCATTGCTTCTGCCAGCTTCTCATAAGCGCTATTGATTTCTTCATCCGCTGCATGACTGTTTCCAGCTACAGCCTCTGCTGCCTCTAATGCCTGTTCCAGAATCAGCACACTGGAAGGTGTATACTGGTCTTTATCTTTCAGAAGTTCTTGTGCCTTTTGAATCAGGATATCCAGTCTCGTACCCTTGTTTTTCACCAGCAAACCGGTAACAGCATCCATCAGTTTCCGACTGGCATCATTAACCGTCTGTGCATCTGCACTGGTCTCTGCCAATACTTTTTCCGCTTCAGCAAGTGCAGTTCTTACTGTCTCAACACTTTCCTCAGTATAATCTGCCAGAACCGCCTCGTCTCCCAGGATCGCTTTCGTTCCCTCTATCGCTGCCTTCAAGCCTGCTTTCTGTACCCCGCCTTCCAAAAGATTGCATACAGTAATCAGATTCAGGAAAGCTTCATCGGCATCTGCCTGTGCTGCTTCCGGGTTTTCCATCACTTCTCTTGCAATATCAAGGGCTCCCTGTACTCTGCTCCAGCTTTCATCGGTAAAACTTTTATTTTCCTTTTGTTCTGCTTCCAATTTCTCCGCCATGTCAGCTGCAAGCTTCAGGCTGTATAAATCAGCTGAAACAGGTGGCTCCGGATCATCATTTTCTTCCGTATTTAATAGATCCGGATAAATTTCTTTTCCTGACTCTGTTCCCAGCATAATCTCTTCCAGGGCCAATTGCGAATCACCCGCTGACTGGCATGTAATTTCTGCAAGGCGCTCTGGCTGGCTATCGTAAGAAATAGTCAGTTTCAGCTTTCCATCTGCTATCTCCTGACGGAGAATGGTACCACAGTCTGTACGAACATCCGTAACTTCCGCACCATTTAATTCAATAACTGCATCTATCGCCCTTGTCTCAGACTTCTGATTTTCTAGTGAAAGTACCGCTGTGCCCTTTCCTCTTTCTAATACCACTTTTTCAATATCGCGATTTTTCTTACTCATTTCATCCTGTGTAAGAAACATGTTCTCATCAAATACCTTGCCGGTCATAGACTGTGGTACTTCCATGCGAAGTGCGGACAAAACTATGGGCGGAATATCCGAATTAGTACCTCCCTGCAAGCGTCTTCCCGATTGAACTGTCTGTCCCCCGACTCCCAGAAAAATATCCATATTCGACGGATCAAGTGAACCATGTCCATAACCGCTTCCGCCATGGTCAGCATTTGTTACAATTAATGTTTCATCATATTCTCCGCTTTCTTTCAAAGCATCTATTACTGCTTTATACTGATCATCATACTGTTGAAGTTCATCCCAGAACACATCCGAATAATACCCGTTTCCATGTCCTACATGATCCATCCAGTCATTCTGCATATAAACCACTGCTGTATTTTTATATTGTTTACTCCGTATATAATCCGCTACATCGTAAAAACTTCTCTGAGATTCAGAAACGCTGCATATAACCGGTGCATCCGGTTCAATGATACCATCCAGAATCTCTGCCCACTCAGTAAATGCGGCATTCTGACGTTCCGGAAATGCAGCTTCGGCTGCTTTGAAAACAGATGGATACAGCGGCGTTTCTCTTCCATAATCTGTATAATAATAAACATTTGCCAGATCATTATCTATTTGATAATCTACCGGAACATCCATCCAGGGAATTCCATGAAGAATGGAAAAGTAATTCTGGGCAGATATAGACGGCACAGTGGATTGGGCCGTATAGCTGGTTGCAAATTCTTCATTCATAAGCTTCATGGCATATGTATTTTTTCTTTTACCCATTGTTTCCGTATCCGTATGCTTAACAGGTAGTACGTCATTATACGGAGCATAGTATACTGCGTCAGGATCCCACACGTTACCGGAGCCGTCCATTGTGAGAATAACAGCATGTTTGTATGGATAAATAGCTGCCTCCCCTGCAGCGGCAGCTTTTAAATTACCCTCTGCAAGTGCCACATCTCCTGCACCAATAACGCCGTCTTCATTTACATCAAGCATATTTTCAGCATAAAGACTCAACTCTTTTTCTGCGCTTGGAAGTGTTTCTAAATTTTCTGTAACATCTGTGCCCCAGGAATAAGCTTTGAAATTTTCCATACTTACTGTGGTGGTAACCGAATCTGAAATATCTTTTATCTTAAAGTTCAATTTACCCATCCTGGTAGCGCTGTAATTATGAAAGCTTTCGGTTGATAAATCCATTTCAGAAACTACATGTAATCTTCCGCTTTCTTCTTCTGTAATGGTAACACCATCTTTTAAACGCTGCACACTTTCATACTCCATAAGAGTATTATCATAAACGATATCATATTCTATCTTGTCTATATCATTTGATTTGTTCTTACTCCCATGAATATTCAGATTCCAGGAAGCATTTTCTGCGATGCCGGAAGATCCAATCAATCCAAGTTGTATCGGTCCGCCAGATTCTACTGAAGTTCCTTCAAACGCTTTTTCATTCATAATGCTGATTTGTTCATCTGACAAAGCATCACTGTATATTCTCGCAAATCCTATATCAACATTTGATAAGAAATTTATATTGCCATCTACCGTGATGTCTCCGCCCAATACCATCTTCCAGGCATCTTGAGATGAGGGGAATTGAATTCCTGAATTCCAGGCATCGGTATTTACAGCTTTTAGCTCACCATTCACATACAGCTTTACTTCCTTACCATCTATCACACCGGCAATATGATACCATTGATTTGCGGATACTTCTGCTTCCGGCTGGCGGTAACTTCCGTCTACATGTGCAAAAAAAGTCAGCATACCATTATTTAATCCTAAACCAATCCCGCCAGATTCCTGATTTGAGAAGAAATCATGTTCACCAGACTGAATATCTTTAAACTTAACCATACACTCCATTGTCAGATTCTGTCTGATTTTATCATGGCATCCCTGCCCAAAAGAATAGGTATATGTCGATCTTCCGTTAAAACTTGCAGTATTTTTATTCAATTCCCTGTCTTTTGCAATTTCAGGAGAGCCCGTTGTTTGTAATAATTGATTTTGGAGCTGCGACTGGTCATCCGCACCAATAGAAAAATCAACGTTAAAAATATCTGCAGCCGGAAGTTCCGCCAGCTTCAAACGTGTTTCATCTGATATTTCGGAATCCCCGCCGGCTGCCCCTGCATATGCAATAGACTGATTACTGATCATTGCTGCTGCCAATAAAATAATGATTAATCTTTTAGACCTGCCCTGTACAAAATGATTTTTGCATTTCCTATACTCCACGCTTTTAATTATTTTCCTCATCTCTTACTTCTCCTCTCTGCCTCTTCATAAAAAGAATTCAAAACCTTGCTCAATTTTGATTTTAATTTATTATA
>NZ_JAWYAJ010000155.1:5509-6658 GCF_034124845.1 Robinsoniella sp. | reverse complement strand
GCCTCTGTCTGTGCTGGAGCCTCAGTTTCCGGCGCCTGGGTCTGGGGCACTGCTGCTTCTGTGGCTTCTGTCTGTGTATTTGCCTGACTTCCGGCATTTGTGGAAGCCGTTCCATTTCCTGACTCAGAAGCCTTTGCAGAATCCCCGTTTGAATCGGACGCTTTCTCGGTAGTCTTCTCCGTTGCTTTCTCTGTAGATTTACTGGTCTCTGTTTTCTGTGTTTGCTTTTGTGTTTCTGTCGTCTTTTCTGTAGCTTTCTTATCCTCAGTTGATTTTTCACTGCCGGGCTTTGTCTCTTCTGTCTGTTTTTTGCTGCCATCGCCGTTTGTCATCATGTTTCCAAGCAGCTTATATCCAAAAAACAAAATAAAAATCACTGCAATTACTGCAATCGCCAATACAAAATACCTTAGATTATCGGATAACCATTCTTTGAATTTTTTCATTCCATTACCTCCATAACGATTTAGCTGAAAGCATTAGGGTGTGCTGATGACGGGAATGAATTTCCAAACACTCCCTAACGTACTTTCCATCAATTAGTTTATACCTGCTGCCCTGCAAACTGAGAATGATACAACTGTTCGTAGAAACCTTTTTTCTCCAACAGAGAATTATGTGTACCCTGCTCTACAATATTACCATCTTTTACGACAAGAATCAAATCCGCATTTTTAATTGTTGATAAACGATGTGCGATTACGAAACTGGTTCTTCCAACCATTACCTTTTTCATTGCATCCTGCAGCATATTTTCAATTCTGGTATCTACGGAAGAGGTTGCTTCATCCAGAATTAAAATATCTGGATCCTTTAAAATAGCCCTTGCTATGGTCAGCAGCTGTTTCTCTCCCTGGGAAATATTACCGCCCTCCTCGTCAATGACCATATTATAGCCCCCGGGCAGTGTCTTGATAAAATGATGCACGTTCGCCGCTTTTGCAGCATCTATGACCTCATCCTTTCTTGCATTCAGCCTTCCATACCTGATATTTTCAAAAATACTTCCTGAAAACAGCCAGGTATCCTGTAATACCATACCGAAAATGGAACGCAGACCGCTTCGCTTCATCTGGCGGATATCTACACCGTCGATTAAAATTCTGCCCTGATTCACATCATAAAAGCGCATAAGCAGATTAATTAAGG